>JACPAV010000005.1 GCA_016180645.1 Nitrospirota bacterium
CGCCCCTCCCCTCACGCTCACCAGCGTCGAGGGCGATACGGCCTCAACGTACTACGACACGGTAAACGACTCCAACACGGACATCGTCCTCACCTCCACGGATGCCGTGTCCGGAACATCGGTCTGCCGCTGGTACACAACCGACTCGGGCTACGACGCGGGTACCGGCAACGCCTGCGGAGCCGGCACCAGCTGCTCTTTCACCGGGGCGAATAACGCGGATACCGTCTACACCCGATACATCGCCTGCGTCGATGCAGCCGGGAACGGGAACTCAACGGCGAACAACCTGGACATCACGTGGACGAACGACTGGACCGCGCCGACGTTCGCCGGCCTCACGAGCGCCACGGCCACTTCCGAAAGCAACGTCAACCTTGCATGGTCGGCCGCTACGGACACGCTGACCGCGCAGGGCGCCATCGTCTACCAAATCTGCCGCGAGCCGCCTCAATCGAATTGCCAGGGAAGTTTTAACGCGACGTTTACGACCTCCGCCGGGGCCGTCATCTACGGCGACGGCTCGCTCACGACCGGCAGCGCGGTCTACTACGTTGTCCGCGCCCGCGACGAAGCGGGCAATGTGGACACCAATACCGTCGAAAAGTACGCAGTGACGTGGTCGACCAAGATCGCCCAGGCCATCGCCAACTACTTCAGCTACCAAACCTGCGCCATTCTTGCCGGCGGGACGGTAAACTGCTGGGGCCGCAATGACTACGGTCAGCTCGGGGACGGGACGACCGTGCAAAAAACGACCCCTGTCGCCGCTACCGGCCTGGCGGGCGTCGTGGCCGTCGCAGGGGGCTTCTATCACACCTGTTCCCTTCTTTCCGATGGGACTGTGAAATGCACGGGCCGCAATAACAGCGGTCAACTTGGGGACGGGACGACGGTCGACAAGTCAACACCCGTCGCCGTTTCCTCGCTATCCGGGGTACTGGCGATCGCGGGGGGATCTGAACACTCTTGCTCCCTTCATTCCGACGGCACGGTGAAGTGCTGGGGGTGGAATAGCCAGGGTCAGTTTGGGGATGGGACAGCGGTGAACAAATCGACCCCGGTGGCCGTGTCCAGCCTATCGGGCGCGGTGAACATTGCAGCGGGCTACGAGCACACCTGTTCGCTCCTTTCCGACGGCACGGTGAAATGCTGGGGGCGCAATGACCGTGGTCAGCTTGGGGACGGCACGACGGGGAACATCTCGACCCCCGTGGATGTGAGCAGCCTATCGAGCGTTGTCGCCGTCTCGGGGGGAGACACGTTTACTTGTTCCCTGCTTGCCGATGGTACGGTGAAGTGCTGGGGGTACAATCTTGACGGTGAGCTTGGGGACGGGACGACGGCGAACAAATCGACCCCCGTGGCCGTGAGCAGCCTCACGAACGTCGTGGACGTCAATGGAGGCTACGAGTCCGCCTGCGCCCTTCTTGCGGATGGGACGGTGAAATGCTGGGGCAGAAATCAGAACGGTCAGATTGGGGACGGCACGACCACGAGCCGAACGACCCCCGTGGCCGTCAGCAGCCTGTCGGGTGCCGTGTCCATCGCGGTGGGCGTCAATACCACCTGTTCCCTCCTTTCCGACGGCACGGTGAAATGCTGGGGACTCAATGGCAACGGTCAGCTTGGGGACGGGACGACAACGAACAGAACGACCCCCGTAACCGTCTCCATGCCCGCCGGCCCGATGGGCGCAAAACTCCCGCGCCTCCACGAATCCACCGCCTCCGGCGCCCCCGCCCGCCCGTGGCGGCTCGGGCTGGCAACCGGCGGCAATCACACTTGTGCGCTCCTCTCGGACGGACGCGCCAAGTGCTGGGGGCGCAATCATGCCGGGCAAGTCGGGGACGGCTCGGGAAGCAGCCGCACGTCCCCTGTGTTCGTTACGTCTCTCTCAGCCGCTGTGGCCCTGGCCACGGGAGATTGGCATAGTTGCGCTCTCCTCGCCGATGGGACGGTGAAATGCTGGGGCCAAAATGACGTCGGACAAGTCGGCGACGGCAGCACGGCCAACAAGGCCACCCCCGTGGCGGTCTCCAGTTTGTCCGCCGTGGTGTCTGCGACCGGCGGCTCGTATTTCACCTGCGCGCTCCTCTCAGACGGCACGGTGAAATGCTGGGGACACAACGTGTACGGCCAACTCGGCGACGGCACCACCGCCAACAAGTCCACCCCCATCCAAGTGTCAAGCCTGTCGAGCGGGGTCGCCATAGAAGGCGGTGGGACCCAGGCCTGCGTGCTTCTGTCGGACGGCACGGTGAAATGCTGGGGACGCAACTTCTACGGCCAACTCGGCGATGGAACCACCACGGACAAGAACACCCCCGTCGCCGTTTCTTCCCTCAGCGGCGTGGTCGCCCTCTCGGCAGGCAGTGGAGACTTCGCCGAACGCACGTGTGCTCTCCTGTCCGACGGCGCCGTCAAGTGCTGGGGCAACAACTCCTACGGCCAGCTTGGAGATGGGTCAGTCGTCACCAAGTCGACGCCGACAGCGGTCTCCACCCTCACGGGCGCGGTCGCGATCGCAGGAGGTGGGGGCCATTCCTGCGCCCTGCTCGTAGACGGTTCCGCCCATTGCTGGGGCCGGAACGACTACGGCCAGGTAGGCGACGGTACCACTGCGGGCCGCACGACACCCGTTCCCGTTACAAGCCTGACCAACGTCGTGGCCATCTCCGGTGGCGGCGGCTCCTACGCCCACACCTGTGCGCTTCTTTCGGACGGCACTCTGAAGTGCTGGGGTGGGAACGATTACGGCCAAGTGGGCGACGGCACCACCGCCAACAAATCCACCCCCGTTCCGGTCCAAAACCTCCCCTGATTCTCCTCTTGGTAGGCGCACCCTTTACGGGTGCGTCCTCGGACGCAGGCTGAAGCCTGCGGCTACCGGTCCAGTGTATACATAATGGGTGACAGTATACTCTATTTCAAACAATAGAGTATACTGTCACCGATTATCACACGTGGAAGAGGATGTTCAGGACGTCCCCGTCCTTCACAACGTATTCCTTGCCCTCCTGCCGGAGTTTTCCCTGTCTCCTGGCCTCGGCCAAGGTCTTGAGCGCAAGAAGGTCGGAACACGTCACCACCTCCGCACGGATAAATCCCTTCTCAAGATCCGAATGAATACGCCCCGCGGCCTTCTGGGCGTTCGCTCCTTGCTGGACGCTCCACGCGCGAACTTCATCCTCCCCCACCGTCAAGAATGAAATGAAGTTGAGCGTTTTGTAGATATGCCGGACGAACCGGTTCAGAGCCGGCTCCTTCATGCCCAAATCCGTTAGAAACTCCTTCTGGTCATCCGGACCCAATTGCGCGATCTCCATCTCCATGGCGCCCTGGAGCGTGAAGAGATCGATCTTCAACTCCCCGAGGGTCCGTTCGGCTGAGGAAAGGTCCACTTTCTTGTCACCGGTATTGGCCACCGCCAGGATCGGCTTCGTGGTCACAAAAGTAAGCCCGGATAGAACCTTCAGGTCCGCCTCCGGAACGAAATCCGGCCCGATCGGAAGATTCCCCAACAGGCGCTGTCCCATCCTCTCCAGGATCTCGTATTCCCGGCTGCCCTTCTTCCCCTCCTTTTCCAATCGCTGCATGCGCTTCTCCACCACTTCGTAGTCGCTGAAGACCAGCGACTCCACCATCTTCTTCAGATCCGCGGCGGCATCCACTTTTCCCGAGGGATGAGGAACGGAATCGGACTCGAAGGCGCGGACGACAATCACCAGCATGTCGAGGTTTCGGATTTGGGCGAGCGCATCGGAGGCAAGGCCGCCCGTTTCATCGAACCCCACTTGCAAGTCTTTCAGGACGATCTTGGCGTACACGGTTTTCTTTGGGCGAAACAACGCCAGGAGGTCATCCACGCGCGGATCCGGAACGTTAATGTCCGCGATGTTCACATCCTTCTTCCCGCCCGCATAGGCAGAAGTGGCGGCGTTCCGGCCGGTCACCGCATTATAGATGGTGGTCTTGCCCGACAAGGGCAGTCCGATGAGTCCTGTCTCCATGGGGCTCTATCGCGAACGGACTTCGACGAGGGCTTCGGGGCGCGGCGCAGATAGAAAGTCCAGGCCGGCTGGCTCCCCCTTCAAATGGGCGCTGAAGAAGGCCGTAACGTAGGCCTGGCCGATGGATCGCGCGATGGCGGGGTCAAGATAGGTGAACTTTTCGCCCGGCTTCGTTTGGCGCTCCCCTTCGCCGCAGCCGGCGGGGTATCGATCCGTGACCTTGCATATATCCGAGAAGGACATGTGGCCGGCGTCGGCCACCTCCACCTTCCACGCGGGCTGATTCGCGGTATCGAAGTTCTTCCGGATGTAGGTGTTGCCGATTTCGTAAACCATGTTGTCCTCCTTCGCCAGGAGAAACAGGACCGGAACACGAATCACGGCCATCGTGGGTCCGGGGAGCAGCGGATTTTCCATTGGCACGGCGATGGCCAGGCCGGCTTTGAACCGCGAATCCTGATTCAGGACGAGACCCGCGGTGGCCCCCCCGAAGCTGTGTCCAAAGATGCCCACGCGACTTGAATCGAATCGGCCTCGCAGCGCCGCAGGCACCTCGGCAGAGTCCGCGTCCACTAAAACATCCAGCAGAAACTCCATATCCCGTGCCCGTGTTTCGAGAAAGTCCGGCGTCAGGAACGCGGCCGATCCCTTGAGACTGTCGAAGAGCGTTCCACCCGTGTGATCCGGAGCCGCCACGGCAATCCCGTGGCTCGCCAAGCGCTCGGCCAACGAGAAGGACGAAAAGCGCGTACAGCTCATGCAGTGGGAAAAGAGCACAAGGGGCCACGGAGCCGTCGATGTATCCGCTTCGGCATCGGTAGCCGAATGTTTCACCAGGGTCGGTCCAGGCTGAGGCGCGGCGCGAAGCAGGCCCGCGTATGTGTCGTGGTCGGCCCCAGGGACCAGGAATTGCTCCGCCGGCTCCCCCACGCTCGCCCCAGCTCTGGCAGACCCGACGGCCGGATACCACACCTCCACCCAGAAGGTGCGGGACCGAGCCGCGTCGGTCACCTCGAAGTGCGCATTCCCGACCGGATACGGTCCGGGCGACTCGTACTTCAACGGGGACGGGGAATCTATGGAGCAGCCCACGAGCAATGCCGCCGCCGTAATGGTCTTTCCGATGGCTTCCAGCAGAATAGGTTTCCGGCGAACATCATCCGCGGGCATAAAGCCTGCGCCTGCCACGGATACAGATTCCTGGTAGCCGCGGGCCATGTTACATGCCGCACCATCCGTGGTGCGGCGACATATCATGGTCCCATACCATCCGTGGCATGGGGCTTCAGCCCGCGTCATTGCGCCGCAGGTCTTCCATTGTCCGATCATGGCGCCATTGTTCACAACGCCACCCCAAAATCCAGCCCTGAGCCCCCACCTCTTGACAAATTACGGTGACTCTGATTCACTGACGTTATGTCACCCACTGAAGCCGTCCGTACACCCTCCGAATCCCGCGCCCCACGGAGCCGGAAGGCCCGAAAAGCCGCGACCCGGGATTCACTCAAACGCGCCGCCCTGAGTTGCTTCGCGGAAAAGGGCTACGCCCAGACCCAGATCGCCGATATTGCCGACCGTTGCGCCGTAGCGCACGGCACGTTCTACGTGCACTTTTCGAGCAAGGAGCAACTCATCGAGGAGCTGCTCCAGCAATTCAACGCGGGCCTAGTCGAACGCCTCCGGCCGATCTGGAGCCCAGGCCGTCCGCTCGACCTCCGCCGCACCGTCCGGCAGACCGCCAGGGCATTCCTGGATTACTGGGCCGACCACCGCGACCTCGTCCATGCCTATGCCCAGCGGGCGGCCGCCGGCCTCAGCGTGGAGTCGCTGCGGGATGGCATCAACCCTCCCGTCGCACAGTTTCTCATCGGGGCACTCAAGTCCGTCGCTCCGGACTCGAAAGCCGACCATCCCAGCCTCGAACTCACCGCGCATGCTCTCCTGTCCATGTGGCTCCGCATCGGGATGCAGGCGCTGTTCAATCCCTCCGTAACTCGACGGGAAGCGGAGGACACACTCGTCCGACTCACCTTGGGCTCTCTCCAATCCTGGATGAATCCCAAAAATCGATAGGGGGAAGTCACCATGAACCAACTCGATCACCCGCCGGCCGGTTCCACCGGACCGTTTCCGCCGCCTCCAGTAACGTCCAGGTCGCGTGAGATTCCGGTTCAGAGGGAGCCGTCGAGTCCGCAGCCCCCTCGGGCGAGTGCTCTGACCCAATCCTATGCCGCGATGCAGCCACGCCCGCTGGCGGAATTCAATCTTTACCGCCCCAAGCCCGGCCATCCCGATTGGCCGAGGCTCGCCGCCGAGGCGAAACAGCTCGCAGACGAGATTCTGCCCACGCTCGAACGTCCGCGCACCGGTCGCCACGACCTCGGGCGAAAATTGGGAAGCTACCGCACGGTCGTCCGGAATTACCTGGACAATCGCCGACGTGCCAAAGCGGGTCGGGAGGATCTGCGTCCCCTCTACTTCATCTGGACCACCCTCCGCTCCTGCAATTTCAGTTGCACGTATTGCGACGATCATCAGGGCCACAAATACCCGGACCTACCGAATGACGGCGTTCTCAACACGGAACAAGGCATCCGCCTCCTGGAGATCATGCGCACGCGCACCCCGTCGGTCTACTTCGCCGGCGGCGAACCCACCATGCGGCAGGACCTGCCCACGCTTACCCGCGCGGCCCGTAATCTGAACTACTACCCCATCATCATCAACACCAACGCCAGCCTCATCCACCGATGGCTGAAAAAGGAATCCTGGAAAACCTGGCTGGCCGATACGGACTTCATCGTGGTAAGTCTCGATGCGCTCGATCTTTCTCTCCTCAACGACATGTGGATTTATGGACGATCCCAGGACGTTCTCCGCAATCTGCTCCTCCTCCGCGAACTGGCCGAACCGATGAACTTCAAGCTCATGGTCAACACAGTCATCCAGCCCGGCCATCTCCAGGAAGCGGGGGCGGTTCTGGATTTCGCGAACGATCTGGGCATCACGTTCTGTCCCGTTCCTATGAATATCGGGCCGACCATCAATGCGGCGCTCAAGGGCGACGGCGAATACCTCGCGCTGGCCGACCGGATCCTGGAGCGAAAACAGCAGGGCTATCCGATTACCGGCTCCCTGCGCATGAACCGGCGGTTGCTCCACTCGGAACCCCTCAACTGCCGGAACACGGTCAAGCCCCACATCGATTTCGACGGCCGCCTGGTCTGGCCCTGCAAGGCCACGGTGAACGTGAAACCGGAATACATCAACGTGCTCGATTTCAAGGATGTGGACACGCTGTACGACTATGCCGCTTCGAAGGTGAACCCGACGAAATTCCACGGTCCCGCCTGCAACCAGTGCGGCGCGAACTGCAACTGGGCCCAGAACTATACGACGGATACCTATTTCAACGGCCTCGTCCACCCTTTGAGCATGGTCCGGGATGCCTTCGAGTTCCTGAGCTGATTCCAGGACGACCCATGCTCACTTTCTTGACGATTGCGGTGGGACTACTCCTGCGGTCCATGGCGCGCCGCAGAAAGGCGCGCAACCGCCCCTCTGCATGACTCTCGGCCTGGACGCCCTCACAATCGCGACCGTCAGCCTGCTGATTTGCGCAGCCGCCGATCGCCTCCGTTGGATGCAAATGTTGGTCCCGGCCATCATCGCCTTCCGCATGCTGGCCGTCTGGGGAATGATTCGCCGCCGTCCATCACACTCCCTCACAGCCGAGATCGTGTTCTTTTCTGTCTGCCTCATCCTGGGGGCGTTCAACGACTGGAACACGGTTGTGCGCCATCGCGTATACGACTACCTCGTGCCGAGCGATCTGGTTCCCTGGTCGTCGATCCCTTCGTGGATGCTGCTCTATTGGGGAATGATTCTTCGATTCATGCACACCCTCTCCGTGCAACCCTTTTTCCAATCCCCGCGTACAGGGAAGCCCGCCGCACCCCGGTTCATCGACCGGTGGCGTGTCCCCATCGAGATCGCACTCGTGCTCGTCACGCGACAGGCCATCTATCGCTTCCCCCTCGACCCCGTGCTCTCCTGGCTGCCGTTTGCCGCCGCGCTGATCCTCTTTCTCCTCTTGTTCCCACTCGGTCGGGGCGAACGGCGGCTCTTCGCGTTTCTCGCGATCGGCGGCCCCCTCGTGGAGATCCTCTACATCCGAGTGGGCGCTCTTCATCAATACCCTCTGGGGGGGTTGGGAGGCGTACCCCTTTGGATCGCCCTTTGGTGGATTCTGGCCGGGTTGATCTGGAAGGATCTCTCCCCGCCCATCTTCGGTTTCATCGCGAGAGCGTTTCCCGTGGCAAACACCCGCGCCCCAGCCTAAGATAGGCTACTCTGCGAAGCGCTTCGTAGCACGAGCGCACTCGCGGATCCGATCACTCGATACATCATGCGTCGAACGGTTTTCCTGTCCATCTCGATCCTGATGGCCTCTTGCCAGGCATCGCACAAGCCCGCCCCGTATGAGATCCTCGTCCTCGAAGGCTCACCCTATGAGCGCGGTCTCCGGCACGGGCGCCTCCTATCCAGCAAGATTCGCTCGATCTACACGCAGATGTTTACCGCCTCGATCCTCCCGTACCTCAATCGCCTTCAACCCGACATTGCGGAGTTCCTCTTCGAGTACAAGAAACCCCTCTACCTCGATGGGAATTTCTCCTACCAGGTTCTGCTCCAGAGCGCGCGCAAGCTTGCCGAGTCCATCCCTGCTCCCTACCTTGAGGAGATGCAAGGCATCGCCGACGGCTCCGGTTTTGACTTCGACAAGGTATTGCTGCTCAACACGTTTGTGGATTCGATGCAGGATCTTCGATCGATCGCGCTCTACCTCGACCGAGTTCAGGCACCCGATCTCCTCAGCGTAGAGGTCCAGCCGGGCGCCGAATCGGATTCCCTGGACAACAACGGCAACGGCGCCGTGGACGAACCCGGAGATAACCGCCTTGACCCCTACGAACCCTCGCCCTACGCCGGCCTGGTGGAGATACCCTCGGGGTCTCGCTTTCAATTCCGTCTGAGGGACCCGCAAGGCGTCGATCCGTCCACGGTCAGAATTCAGCTCGGGACAGCCGTCTATGAGAGCGACAACCCGGCTCTGTCCTATGTCACCGCCGGAACCGACCTGGACGTGTTCTTCGCACCGCCCACTCCACTCCCCGAGGCCTCCATGGTGCCGATCATCCTTCAAGCCGGCGACCGCTCCAGATCGGAAGAGCCGCCCCCCGCTCATGCCAGGTTCATGCGGGACGAGCGCCTCGTCTTCACGACGCGCGGCTTCGGAAAGCTCCCCCACGAGGTGGAGAACCGCGGCGAAAGGGATGGGCGAACCCAGCCGACCTCGATCGCTTTCGGTCTGAGAGGCACGGCTACCGCGGATTCCCGAGTGCTGGCCGCCCAGCATTTCGCCCTGCTCGACAACAACGCCATGCATCGCCACGCGGTCCTCTTCATCCACAAACCGGACGTCGGTCGACCTTTCGCCGTGCTCGGATGGTCCGGAGGCATCGGCGCCTTCTCCGGCATGAATGCCGCCGGTCTCGTCTTCATGGTGAATCCCTCGGACACGCTCAACAACCCCGTCACCCGACAGTTCCAGGAGCTTCTGTTCGCCGCCAACCTCCTCGCCCGGGGTGTTCCCATGTTCGTCACGGCCCGCGAGGTCCTGAGCCGCTTCGGGTCCGCCCAGCAGGCCGCGCTACATCTCGAAGAAACGGAGCACGCGTACGGCTGGAACATCCTCTTGGCCGATGCCGGAGGCGACCTGGTCGCCGTTGAACTCGACTCCGCCATCGGCGGAGATGTGGACCCACGAGGCGTCCGCTATTCCCCGGACCAAACGGAGCCGGCGAACCTCGACCCGTGGGGCCGCCGATGGGCGAGCGTCGGCCCGGACGATCTTCGAATCGCGACACACTATCGCAGGAACACCGAAGACATCCGCCTGGAGCTTCTCGGGCTGCAGGTCAAGCCCCAACGATACTGGAGTTCATTCTACTTTCGCTCGCTGCGCGCCTACTATGTCCTCGGCGAACGAATCGCGGCCTCCTACGGAACGCTCGACGTGCCTGCCTTGGAGGCGCTCCTGCGCGAAAAAGATCTCATCGACCAGCGCGACAGCATGAACGCGGCGATCTACGAGCCGGAATCGCTCAGGATGCATTTCGCCGTCGGCCAGGTCCCGGCCACCGCGGGACCGTTCACGTCCATTCCCCTCGGCCCCCTGTTCACGCCGTGACACGATTTCCCCTTTCGCGCCTTCTCGCGACTGGGGTAGAATCCAAGCGCGTCATGAGCCTTCTCCGTCCATTGCTGAAACTCGCCATCCTCTCGACATGGGTCTTCCTCCTCTACACTCTCTACCAACGCACACGCACGCCTTCCCTGGCTTCCGCCGAGATTCCCGTTTCGGAAGCCGAATGGAAGGAACCGGCGCGCGAATACTGGATGGGCGTCTACTACAAGGACCAGAAAATCGGCTACACCACCACCACGTGGACGCCGAATGAGAACGGTTACGACGTGATCGAGCGCGCCTTCCTCTCACCGAAGATCATGGGTGAGAAAAAAGAGATCCGCACCGCCACCCGCGCCGCGCTCGGAAAAGACTACGCGCTTCAAACGGTGGACTTCAAGATGGAATCCGGGCCCGCCGCGTTCTTCCTCACGGCCAAAGTGGAAGGAAAGCAGATTCATGTCACCCTACATTCCGGCGCCGACAAAACCGAGCAGGACATCGCCCTCACCGATTCCCCCCGCCTCCCCCTCACGGTGCGGGCCATGATGGGCCAGCGGAAGATCCGGCCCGGCGACAAGTACCGTGTCTCCGTCTTCGACCCTTCAATCGTCGGCCAGGCCGACCTGGTGGTTGAGGTCCTGGCGCCGGAGCCCGTTCTCGTCGGCGGACAGACGATCAGCGCCTTCAAGGTTCATGAAACCATCGGAACGGTCGAGACGTGGAGCTGGGTGACGGAGGAAGGCGAAACCCTGAAAGAGGAGAGTCCGATGGGGTTCACCACCCTTCGCGAGTCGCGCGAGGAAGCGTTGTACCGGCGTTGGCCCACGGGGGAGGACGTGGACCTGATCGTGTCCACGTCGATTCCCGTCTCCACTTATATCGCCAAGCCAAGAGCACTTGCCCTGCTGAAGCTGAAACTCCGCACCCCCCATCTCGATCGATTGGGAAACTTGAGCGAACGTCAGACGCTATCCGGAGATGTATTGACGATAGTGAGAGAAAAAGAGGTCGGCACGCTCACGGGCCGAATCCCGATCAAAGGCCGCGGCCTCGGCCCGTCTCTGGCGCCGGAGGTCCTGATTCCAAGTGATGACCAGGAAATCAAGCTGTACTCCCAAGGGGCACTTGGGGCGGAGCGGGCCGGAAATCGCGCCGCCCGGAAACTGGCCGAGTTCGTGTATGATCACCTCGAGAAAACGCCCCTCATCAGCATCCCCGATGCCAAACAGGTGCTCCATCTCCGAAAGGGAGACTGCAATGAACACGCCGTTCTCTTCGCCGCCCTCGCCCGCGCCGCCGGCATCCCCACCAAGGTCGCCGTGGGCATCGTCTACACGGAGGGGTCGTTCTTCTACCACGCCTGGAACGAGGTGTACCTGACCGATGCGCGGAATCGCGGCCGCTGGGTGACCGTCGATTCCACCTTCAACCAAATCCCGGCGGATGTCACCCACGTCAAGATGGCTGAGGGCGGACTCGACAAGCAGCTTCATGTCATGAACTTCGTCGGCAATCTTTCAATAGAAGTGCTGGAGACCGCTCCATGACCTCTCTTCGACTACTCCAGTTGCGCAATCTGAAATCTCAAATCTCAAATCCCCCGGCGGTCATGTCATGATCCACACCGAGGAGCTGACCAAGCGCTATGCCGATTTCACGGCCGTGGACAATCTGAATCTGGAGATTCCCCGCGGTGAGATCTTCGGTTTCCTCGGCCCCAACGGCGCCGGCAAGACAACCACCATCAAAATGCTGGCAGGCATGCTCCAGCCTTCCAACGGCCGCATCGTGATCGACGGCATCGATTTCGGCCGAGATCCCTTGCGTGTGAAATCGATTACCGGCGTCATCCCCGACCGTCCTTTCCTGTATGAAAAACTGACCGGGGAGGAGTTTCTCGGTTTTCTGGCCGGAATCCGGCGCATCGAACCGTCCGAAAGCCGGAGCCGCATCTCGGAATTACTCACCTTCTTCGAGCTGACGGGTTGGAAGGATGATCTCATCGAGACCTACTCCCACGGCATGAAGCAGCGACTCGCCATCGGTGGAGCGCTCCTCCATCGCCCACGCGTCCTGATCGTCGATGAGCCCATGGTGGGCCTCGATCCGGCCGCCGCCCGCCAAATCAAGAACTTGTTCCGGGCGTTGGCCCGCGAAGGAACGACGCTCTTTGTCTCAACGCATTCGTTGGATGTGGCGCAGGATATTTGCGCCCGGGTGGGCATCATTCATCAAGGCCGTCTCATTGCTGCGGGATCCCTGGATGACCTCCGAAAATATTCGGGGTCCGACCACGGCACACTGGAGGATGTATTTCTGACTCTTGTCCGCGAGGAAACGCATCCCTCCGCGCCGGCATGACGCTCCTTCGCCTCCATCTCCCGGGCTGGTACGCATTCTGGAATGCAGCTCGCCGTCCCACCCGCGACTCCAAGATCAAGGCTGTGGCCCTCCTCCTCGGAGCAAGCGGCTTTTGGGCCGCGATCTTCTTCTCCTTTCTGCGGCTCCTTCGCCATTTCCAGTCGACCGAACTGGTGGGAGACATTCTCATCTCAAAACTTCTCATGATGATGACGCTCCTCTTCCTCGCCCTGCTCCTGTACAGCAGCGTCGTCGTCGCCGTCTCCACGCTCCTGCTCTCCAAAGACCTCGAACTGCTCCAAGCCCTTCCCGTGCCGTCCGAGGCCCTGTTCCAGAAAAAGTTCCTGGAGACACTCCTTCACAGCTCGTGGATGTTCCTCCTCTTCGCTCTCCCCATTTTCTACGCATACGCCTTCCTCTACCGGGCCGGACCGGCCTTCTACCCCGCGCTCGGCGCCGGGCTTCTGGCCTTCCTCGTGATCCCCGCGGCCGTGGCGGTGGCCATCATCCTTCTTCTGGGCCTGGCGTTTCCCGCTCGACGAACGCGCGATGCCGCCTTCGTCGGAAGCATCAGCCTCTTCGCGGCCCTCTATCTTGTCATTCGTTTCATGCGGCCCGAAAAACTGGTCGACCCCTCTTCTTTCAAAAGCATGATGGGCTACATCGCCTCCCTCAGAGCGCCAAGCTCACCCTGGCTGCCGAGCACCTGGCTGGCTCATTCGATCTTGGACAGCCTGGCCGGCCGGTGGGACGAGGTCGCCTTCTACCTCGGCCTGCTCGTAACGACCGCCGCTTCACTTTTCATCCTGATCTCCGCGGTGATGCGTCGAGCCTACCCCACACTCCTCTCGAAAGCGCAGGAGACCCGGCGCAGCACTCCCACGAACACCCGAAAAGGACAGGCCATCCTCGGTCGACTTCTCCGTCCCCTCCCGCGCCCCCTCGGATCCGTCGTCTACAAAGAGATTCGCACCTTCTTCCGCGATCCCTCCCAGTGGTCGCAAATCATCCTGATCGGAGCCCTGATCGTTGCGTACCTCTACAATTTCCATGCGCTCCCTCGTGAGCGGTTCCCCATCTCGCAGTTCGCCCTCGAAACGATCGTCTCTTTTCTCAATCTCGGGCTCTGCGGCTTCGTCATGGCGGCGATGGCGGCCCGGTTCGTCTTTCCCCTGATCAGTCTGGAAGGACGCGCCTTCTGGCTTCTTCGCACGGCGCCGGTCTCCGCTCGGCACCTCTTTGCGGCCAAGTTCTTCGTCGGGTTCGTACCCCTCACGGCACTGGGCCTGGTGCTGACCGTGGCCTCCAACGTGATCCTCGGCTCGAGCCGATTCATGCACTTGCTGTCCGCCACGACCACTTTCCTGTCGGGCATTGCCATTGTGGCCCTCGCGTTGTGCTTCGGAACACTCTACCCGCGGTTTCACGTCGAGAATCCCGCCCGCATCTCCACGGGGTTCGGCGGCCTGATGTACATGATCGCGTCGATGCTCCTGCTGGCGCTTGTGGCCGCGCTGGAGGCCTGGCCCGTTTATCTCTACTACCTTTCGCAGTTCAAGGGATGGACGATTCAGACCCACCAGTGGCTGGGCATGGGCGCCTCTTTCGCGGCGGCCCTCGCCCTTCTTGTGGCCACCACCACCCTGTCCCTCCGGCTCGGGATTCGGCGATTGGGCACACTTGAGCCCTGACACCAGGAGTCCCTCGGCGGCGAGTTGGCTTGCGAAGAGCGCTCTTCTGCCGATATAATATACAAAGTGCATCAGCCTCGCGCGCAGGCTCGGGCCGGCCCCGCACATCCCGGAAAACAGGTGACGGAAAAACAGCACATGGAACGACCCCCATCATCCGGCAGGAGGAACCTCAGCTCGGCACGAGGCCCGGTGCGGATTGGATAAGGCATCTCTCTTCTCTCAAGGTCAAAAGTACCTCCAGAAGGGCCAGCACGAAAAGGCCCTCAAGGAATTCGAGAAGATCCTCGAAATCGATCCGGAAGACGCCAAGATCCACATCCAGATCGGCGACATTTACAACCGCCTCGGACGGCGCGAAGAGTCCCTCGAAGCGTATTTCAAGGCGGCGGATCTTTTCGTCCAGGCCGGATTCGGGCAAAAAGCCATCGCCGTCTTCAAACAGGCGCTCAACCTCGATCCCGGGTCCTCGGAAATCCATCTCAAGCTCGCCGATCTCTATCTCAAGGCCAACCTGATCCCCGAGGCCGTCAAGCATTTCGAGTTGGTCGCCCAAACCTGCGAATCCGACGGGCTCCTCGACGATGCCCTGGACATCTACTCCCAGCTCTTCGCCCTCGACCCCCAGCGAAAACATTTCCTGCTCAAGCAAGGGGAGATTCTCTTCAAGAAGGGCGAAACGCAACAGGCCGTACGCCTTCTTGAGCCGTTGGAGAAGGGCTATGCGGCCGAGAAGAACACCGAGTTGCTCGTTTCTCTCTTCGAACTCACTCTCACCTATGATCCGGCAAACCTCCACGCCCTGGGAGAACTCACGCGCCAGTTGGCATCCGACAAGCAACACGCGCGGATTGTTGAACTCCTCCAGAAGCCCGTGGAGAACGGCGTCATCCAGAATACGGCCGTGCATCTTCGCCTGTGTGACGCGCTGGACCAAACAGGAAACAAGCCGGGATCTCTGCGTCAGTACCTTGCCTTGTACAATCGGTGCCAGCTTCACGATCCCGAACCGGAGCTTCTAAAAAAGATTCTCACTCAAATCGTGCGGCTGGACCCGGAGAATCAGCAGGCGAAGATCGATCTCCGCGATCTCTCCACCAAGGCGCAGATGTCCGAGGAGACGGTCCCGGTGGCGGAGGCGGCGCTCATGGGCCGGCCGCCGTATGATGGAAACGTTCCTTGGCGCGCGGCCGAAGCCTCCCCGGCACCCACGGCACAACAGTGGGCCGACAAGATCGATCTCCTCCTGAAATACAAGATTCGCGATCTGGCTGAGAACTGTTTGCGGGAGGCACAACAACGCTTCCCCGCCGATGCCCTTCTTCAAGCGAAAGCCGCTGAAATGGGATCAGCTCCGACGCCCCCGGCACCGGCGGAGCCGCTCGATGAGATCGAGATCCTCGAGGAATCCCCGATGGAAATCACGGCTCAACAAGTCGCCGCCACGACCGGCGTCCCTGCCGAACCCGCTGCTCTCCCTTTCCAGGAACCGTTGGAAGAGCCGATTCTGTTGGAAGAAGAGCCGCCGTCTCCCTCGTCGCTGGGCGTGGATGCAGGCTTGTCGCCTTCTCCACCTCCTGATTTTTCTTCCGGCGCGGTCGACTGGGGGGGTGGATCCAGCGCAGCGCCATCGGAACTGGACCTCTCCCCCATGTCCGAGATTTCCACCGAGTTCGGTGCCGAACCCCCGCCGGCGGCAGGGCCCGCCACGCCATCCGAGCATGTTCACCCGCCCACCGCCGGGTCGGCAGGGCTGAGCCAAGCGGAGGATGCCTACCAGCAGGCGCTTGCGTTCTATTTCCTCGGCCGCCATCGAGAGGCCATCGAGGTCCTCTCCGCGGGCGGCGATGGATCTGATACCCGCGATGTGCGCAGCCTGGTTCTCAAGCTTTCGTGCCGTCGGGAAGCCTCGGAGTGGGTGGAACTGGTCGAGGATGCAGCCCAAGCGCTGTCCATTCACGGGCACGACGAGGAGCGGAAATTGTACTTGCTTTGCGAGGCGGCCATGGCCTATGAACGATTGGGACAAATCCAAGATGCCATCGGCTGCTACCAAGAGATCCTCCGCCTCCGGCCCGACGAACCTGACGCCTCGGAGGCGCTCGGCCGTCTCGGGCCTGCTCCGGAGGATGGCGCACCCGTCTTCGAGGAATCGCCGGCACCCACCCCGGAAACGGTTGTCTCTCCGCTGGAGGACCTCCCCCCGGCCGCTCGGCCGGACCCATCGACTGCTGTTCTCCCGCGCTTCAATATCGCGTATATCTGAGCTGTGGCTTATCTGAGTTTCTACCACCTCAAGGAGGAGCCTTTCTCGAATGCTCCGCTGAAACATTTCTTTTTTGAGAACGAGGAGCACAACCGCGCGTTGACCCGTCTCCTTCACGCCGCGGCCGCGATGAAGGGGCTCGCCATTCTCGTCGGCGAGGTCGGCTCGGGGAAAACCACACTGGCCCGCCGGATTCTCGATGAACTCTCAGAGGCCGAATACATCGCCAGCCTCCTGGTCATCGTCCACCCGAATGTCACGCGCGACTGGCTTCTCCGAAAAGTCGCCATCCAACTTGGCGTCGAGCATCCCTACGAGGACAAGGTCCCCCTCATGGGTCAGCTGTTTGAACGACTCGTCCACATTCAGCAGGAAAAGAAGAAAGCGGTCGTGATCATCGATGAGGCCCAGATGCTCCGCGACAAGGAGATCTTCGAGGAGATCCGCGGGATGCTCAACCTCGAAACCGGCGAAGGCAAACTCATCACCTTCATCATGTTCGGCCTTCCCGAACTGGAGTCGGCCGTTTACGCGGACCAGCCCCTCGCCCAGCGCGTGTCGATGCGCCTGACCCTGCGCCCTTTCGACGATGTGACCACCCGCAGCTACATCGTCTATCGCATGACGGTGGCCGGATCCGCCCAGCACCCTTTTACCGAGGAGGCCTTGGACGCGATCTACCACTACACGAAGGGCATTCCGCGTCTCATCAACAACATCTGCGACAACGCCCTCCTCGAGGGCTACCTTCGGAAAATGTCGAACATCGATCTCGATCTGATCCGGGAGATCGCGTTGGACCTGCGCCTGACGGAGAGTGAGCAAGCCCAGATCACTCAGGCCGCCCCGTCCTTCACTCCTGCCGTCGTGCGCCCCTCGCCCGCATCCACACCCGCGATTGCCGCCGCCCCCTATCGACTGGATTTTTCCGTTCTGGCCGAGGATGAGCCGTCGAAGGAGCGCGCCGACCTCGACCAGATCATCCACAGCCTCGAAAGCAAGCGATAGCGAGGCGCGGGTGCGCGGGATGCGAGTCGCCGTGCTTTCCCTCGCCGTCGCGTGGACCGCCTCGGCGCGCGTCGCACAAAGTCAGTCCTTCGATCCGGGAAAGATTGCCGAGCACCGCGACTTCGAGAGACTCACCCTCGACGTGGCTGAAGCCTTGGCCCTGCCCCACGCCGCCGAGCCGGAGAACCTGGGACGTCGATGGCTGGGAGAACTGCTCCTGACCGTTCGCCGTGTCGACCCGGATTCGTCCGCCTGGTTCCAGGCCGCCCCGAACAACGATCCTTCCTCGTACCTCATCTCGCCCAGAATCATGGCCACCGTGGGCATTCCCTATCGGTTCGATGTCTCACTCGCAACGGGCTTGGTCGGTCGATACCCCTCCAGTGGTTTTGGCCTGAAGCATCTCCTGGTCGAGGGGACCCCCCGCGCTCCCGGAATCGCCGTCGGCGCCACGGCGGCCGCGTTGTGGGGCGAGTCAAGCTACTTTCCCGCGGTCGCCTCGATCTATTCGCATTTCGCCTGGCGAACGGCCATCGGCCATTGGGCGCTCGGCGCCCGTCAGCTCCTGATTACCGCCCGTGGAAAGCGGGGATCGTCGGGCGGGGAGGAAGTCAATACCCCACTCTTCCAACTGTATCTCGCTTACCAGTGGGGAATGGAATTCGGGCGGCGTAGCGATATCGGCCTGCGCGCCGATGCGACCCTCACCCGCCTGCCCCTGCCCTTCTCCAAAGGACCGACGCAGGTCGGGCAGTGGACCGGCGGCGTCTACCTGCGACGCTAGGATCACGACTCTACTTCCGGGTAGCCGCGGGCTTCAGCCCGCGTCATCGCGCGGGTGGCGACTATCGGACCGACGGGCGCTGACTTTCAGCCGCTCGTTTCACGTCCTTTAGAATTACCGTCACGATAGCAGAGAGGACGCCGCCGTCCGCCCCGGGAAGGCGCTCGATCAGCTTGCCCACGAACCAGCCGAGCGCCGTCACATCGGCGCCCATCGCATGGGTAAGGAGACAGGACTTGTTGTGGTCCAGCGGGTGAACGGCCCAGTAGCCCTCAAACCGTGAGGTGTTTCCCCGGACGAGTGAAAACTCAATCCTTCGGGATGGCTCCTCACGCATTTCCACCTCCATGTCGATCCCGAGTTTGACGGCCAGGATCGACAGGCCGCATTTCATTCTCACCAGAGTCTTCCGGCCCGTCTGCTTTCGGATCTCCTCGGCCAGAATCACGCGAATGAACTCGGGGTGTCGCTCGTAGCTCCGGATCAGATCCCACACCGTATCCGACCCCACTCCCACCTCGATGGCGCCCGTCACATAGGGGCCCGCCCCATCCTCGTGCACCCACAGCACCGGCCCGTGGCCGTTCGTGCCCTCCAACGCCCTCCGTCCTAGATCTTTCGACACGTCGAACAAGCTCACGCATTGCCTCCGTTCGGGTTGCGAACACCTGGGCGACCCCCATGCACCGCCTCAAACAGCCGGGATTCCGCCTTTCGCATGGCGCTGGCTTTGGGACCGCCCCGTTCGTGCTCGTGGCCCAGTATGTGAAGTAGTCCGTGGATGACGAGCTGCGTCAGGCGACTATCCAGCGCTATTCCCGCGGCTTCCGCCTCCGCCCTCGCGCGATCCACGGAGATCGCGATATCGCCCAAGGGGATCGGCACTCCACGCAATCGGCCCGCTGCGAGCGACCGAATTTCTGAAAAACCACCCTTCCATTGCCCGAAAGAAATGACATTGGTCCGCGTGTTCAGGCCGAAGTGTTTTCGATGAAGCGACTTGAGCGCGTCGTCGGAAAGGAGAAGGACATTCAATTCCGAATGGGGAGGCAATTTCAGAAGCTCCAACAAGCGCAGGGCGCGGGCCTGGAGCCGCCCGGCGTCAACTTCTCGGCGGCTCTTCCGCAGGACCGTTACGACCATTCTTCCGCCGCGGCCCCCCGGTCCTCGTTTCGTACCGCTCATAGGCCCGAATGACTTCCTGCACGAGCGGATGGCGAACGACGTCCCGGTCGCTGAACCGGATGACGCCGATCCCCGGAACTTCATGCAGCACCTCCTCGGCTTGGACAAGTCCCGAGGTCATGTCCAGGGGCAGATCGATCTGCGTGATGTCTCCCGTAATGACGGCCTTGGAATTGTATCCGAGACGCGTGAGGAACATTTTCATCTGCTCGGGAGTTGTGTTCTGCGCTTCGTCCAGGATGACGAAGGTGTCGTTCAGCGTCCGGCCGCGCATGAACGCCAGCGGCGCCACCTCGATCACGCCCTTTTCGACCATCCGGCGCGCCCGCTCGAACTCGACCATGTCGTGAAGCGCGTCGTACAGCGGCCGGAGATAGGGATTCACTTTCTCCAGAATATCGCCGGGAAGGAACCCGAGCTTCTCGCCCGCCTCGATGGCCGGCCGCGTGAGCGCGATGCGATGCACTTTTCCGTTCTTCAAGAACCCCAGGGCCATCGCCATGGCGAGGTAGGTCTTCCCGGTTCCCGCGGGGCCGATGCCGATGACGATGTCGAACTGGCGGATCGCCTCCACATAGGCCTTTTGCGTGAGGCTGCGCGGCGTGATCTTGAGGCTCTGGCCGGTAAAGTACACTTCGTCCGCAAAGACTCTCTCCACCGCCTCCTGCCCGCGATCGCGATAGATGTCCACCACGCGCTCCAGATCGCCGTCCATCAGCGAGTACCCCTTGTGGAGAAGTTTCGACATTACCGCGAGCAGATCGCGCACCTCCTGAACCACCTTTTCATCGCCGGTGACGGCCAGATGGTGCCCGCGGCTGGTGACTTTGATCCCGAAGATTTTTTCGAGGAGACGCAGGTTCTCGCTCCCCCGCCCCAGAATCATCCGGGCGGTGGCGTTGTCCGTGAGTTCGATCTCAGTCATCATCGCTCGTGGTTCGACAAGCTCACCACGACGAACGGACTTCATGAAATCCTTGCGTCGTCCTGAGCCTGTCGAAGGACGTGTGCCTGATGGCTCCCACCGTCATCGCATCGGCTCGAACACGAAGAAACCTTCTTCAACGCCGCTGGCGTAGGTTTCGTAGAGATACGGCTCGCCCCAAGGAAACGTCATGTCGCCGGGTTTCACGATTCCGTCCTGGATCAACTCGTTCAGCTCCCCCGGCAGCCGGCCCTTCTCCCAATAGAAGGTGTCCACGGCATCCCTGACGTTCAGCTTCTGGAGCCCGCTCATCCACCTCTGGATCACGTCGAAGGGTGGGGCCGAATGGCGCGGGCCGCCGGACGCCCCCACGAGCCCTCGGAGGGCAAGAAACACCACCGCCACGGCTGCGGCCCCAAGCACCAGGTGCTTCAGGACCTCAACCGAGTGCTGTGCGACCCGTCCTAATCGTTCCCGCAAGGTAAAATACCCAGAGAATGAATCCGATCCCGGTGAATCCCCATACGCCGTCCCACACCCAGGCCTGAAGGATCGGGGCAAAGAGCCGGTTCGGCGCAAGCCAGGCTCCCAGGATCAATGACCACATGAAAAGACCGATCAACCCTTTGACCCATTTCCCATTCAAGAATTGTCCTCCGCCGAGGAGCAAAACGGAAGCCGCCAGCCGGACCCGTGCCGTCCGCGCCCCGTAGCGCCGGATCTCGGCGTCCTTCTCTTCCCGGCTCCGGCCTTCCACCTCCACCCGCTTTCCGTACAGAAGGTGACATTCAGGACACAGCGCGGCGCCTTCCTGCGACTCCTTGCACCACCGGCACGCCTCGCATCCGCAGCGCTTACAGGAGAACGAGAGGGACCATCCACCCAGAAACACCGCGGCCAGCAGCGAGATCGCCGCCGCTCCCGCGAAAGCGATCATGCCCTGAATCGGCGCCAGTCTCGGCGCGAACGACTCCCAAAGCGTCTGGAACCCGGCCACGCCCTGCTGAGATCCCTCCTCCCAGCCCACACGGAGAATCGTTCGCAAGGGTATCGGCTCATCGACCACGAATCGATTGGGGTTATCCGACGACTTCGCGATCAACCCCTGAACGAACTCCCGGTCCAGCCCTCCCGCCGTGGCGATCTCCTGCTCCCCCTCCGCCGGCAGCAGGAGTTTTCGGACGAGTACTTGGGATAGGTTGTAGTGGTAGAGAGCCGCGGCGGGACTCTCTCCGATGGCGGCGCGATAGTCCGTGACGGCCGCTTTGAAATCGGAGAGGGCCACCCTGGCGCCCGCCAAGTTGTTGAGAACCACGGCCTTCAATTCCGGATCGGCGCGATGGGGTTTCAGCACATCCGCCGCCGCCTTGAAATCCCCGCGCCGCTTGAACTCGGCCCCCAGGAGGAGAGCTTCGGTGGGAGAAAGATTTCCGCTCTTCGAAGTCCACCGCTCCTCGACCCCCCGCACGAAGGCGTGAGATCCGGTTGTGTCCCGCCACGAAGACATTTCGACGAACCGGGGCGATCCGAGTCCTGCACAGAGGACGGCCGCTCTTTCCCCGGCCCACGGGACTGCCGCCAACAGCACGGCCAAGGCCCCTGCGGCGTATCGCTCCCGCCGTTGCCCGAGAATTCCGACCAGCAAAAGCGCCGCGAGAACGGCGAATCCAGGACCCCATTGCACGAGGAAGAGAAATCCGCCCCAAAGCAGCAGCCGTATCGGAAAAGCCGGCAGGGGCACAGGCACGGCCTGGGCGATGAGATGGGCCACCGATTGAATCGGCCGGCGAAGCAGGAGTGTCAAGACGGTGAGGATGAACAGCCCGATGGCGGTAGCCGCGAGCATTACCCCATACAGGATCCAACGCGCCACGAAGGTAGCGCTGTTGGAGGCTTGAACCAGGCCCTTGACGACCATGAGGAGCGCCGTGACCACGTCGAACGGCTGGTGCCTCAGATGAATCGTGGCGCGGACCAACTCCACGTCCAGAAGCTGAGGAGACATCTTTCCGGCGTAGTCCAGGTACAACTGAGTCCGTTGCTGGTCGCGCTCCCTCTCCGCCTTCAGTCCCGCCCGGAGAAGGCTCTGGCTGACGGTAAAAAGATTGCGGATCCCCGAATCCGACTGCCATTGATAGATCTTGTCCAACCCCGCCTGGACTTGCTGGAGGTCCCCCAACTGCATCGCCTCCCGCCCGGCCGCCCAGGCTTCCGCGACGCGCGTATCGGGCCGGCTGTAGTCCTCCGTGCCCACGGTGCCGACCCACAGGGCCAATCCCAAGAGGTGCGCAAAACTCATTTGGAAGCTGTTTGCAGCCGGCTTACGCCGTCCAACTGCTTCTCCACCGGCTCACCGAGCGCCTCCAGAAGAGTCGGGTAGAGATCGGCCGTGCGCATCGGTTCCGGTCTAACCTTAATGTTAAGAATGAGAGGAGTCATCATATGCTCCCGAATGAACGAGCCATGTGAGGAATGGTGCTCGGGCCATTCATAGCGGTATCGCAGGTCAGATCCCCTTCGAGCGGAAACGATCACATCACCCGTTCGCGCGGAGGAAAAAATCTGCTCCATTTGCACCAGGCCATCAGGATAGTCGGAATCGACGGTCGCGTGAAGCGCCTCTTCGTCGTCCCCAAACGCAACCTTTCCGAATTTCAGAGGATCGGCATCGACCGGCGCATACGAGATTCCCGACTTGCTCCTTCGGATTTTCGCATGGCCATCCCGGTTCAGCACTCGAACTCCCCCGCCCGCTTCTCGCAAGGCCAGAAAGTCCACCTCGTCCCGTCCGCACAGGGCGTTCAGAAATTTCCTCTGCGCCGGGGTCAGATCGTCGTAGGCGTGCGCCGGACCCCACGAATCACCTCGCCGCAGATAGAGATGGGCCATCGCATTCCCGGAAACCATCACGGCGCATTCGGCGTTCCGCCAGTGGCGGTAGATCCGGGGATAGGAAAACGTTTTCAGCCCGTGTTCCTCACAAAACGTGGTCAATTCCAAATGCCGGTTCACCGGCGTCATTCCGTGATCGCTGATGACCCCCAGGATCGACCGATCCAGTCGGCCTGATCGGTTCAATCCTTCGCAGATTCGCCCGATGAACGCATCGAATTGCCTGTAGACTCGGAGAACGCGTTCATCGACCGAATCGATATGATGGGACAGCTCGTCCACGGCCATGAAGGCCCCGAACACAAACCGTTCCCCCGCGTCCACCGCCCGCGCGAATCGCGCCCGGGCCACGGAATCCACCGCCTCCCAGTGCTCCGTGTAGTGCGCATAGGTGAAGAGCAGCGCTTTGGAGAGCCGCCCGCGCTCATGCCCCACGCCCTTCCGGGACGAGATGGGTGAGAAGACGTTGACGCCGCCGCGCAGACGGTCGAACAGGGTTGTGGTTCCCTCCAGCAGATCCGTGTTCATGAGAAAACTCTCCCAACCGACATAGCTTCTCACCCTCCGAGAGGACCACGAACGTTCTTCGTACTCCTTCCGGTCCATCCATCGGATCCCCGGAAGATTGCAGTGACCGGGAAATCTCCCCGTGAGAAACGGCAGATAGGCCGGGCCGGTGGTGGAAGGGAAACAGGTCACCGCCTCGGTAAACGTCCCCGGCTCCACCAACCATTTCCGGATCTGCGGAAGTTGACCCTCGCTGAGAAGGCGCCGCATGACGTCCGGCCTGGCGCCATCCAGAAGGAAAAGGAAAACGCGCTCTTTCAGAGGGTTAATAGAGTTATGCCCCGTACTTCTTGAGCTTCATGGCATGCGCGAGCAGAAGCGGCATGAGACACTTCATCGGGATGATGCCCAGCGAGCCGCCATTGCAGGAAGTCTCCGAGAACCGGTCCAACCCGTCGCCCCCCCCCCATTTGTTCCAAACCAGGACCGGCACCGGATGCCAACTGTGGCCCTTCATGGGGACCGGCGAGGAGTGGTCGCCGGAAATCGCCAACGCATCGAATCCGGCCCCCAGGAGGACCGGCAGCGCCTTGTCCACCTGTTCGATGGCGGCCACCTTCTGTTCGAAGTTTCCATCCTCGCCCGCCTGGTCCGTGGCCTTCCAGTGAAAGTAGACGAACGTCTGCCGCCGATCCATCGCCAGAAGGCATTTCTGCTCTCCCTCCATGCTGGGCGGATCGACTTTCGCGACCGCCATGCCGACCAGCCGCGCCAGACCGCGGTACATGGGATAGGTGGCGATGCAGGTGGGCTCCAAGCCGAACTTCTCCTTCATCGATGGAATCTCCGGCTTCTTTGAAAATCCCCGCAGGAGCGCTCCGTTGGCTTTGGGCTCTTTCCGCAGAAGTTTCCCCACCTCCTCGACGAATCGATTGACCGCCTTCGCAGCCTTCGCCGCCGACTTGGATCGCGCCTGAACCGCCGGGATCGGCTTTCCTTCCTTCTGCGGGTCGGCATCCGAGAGATCCGCCGAAAGCCCCTTTCCACGGAACACCACACAAAATCGGTGCGACATCCCCGGCTCGATGATGACGCGGCAGCCGTCGATCTCCGAAACGGCCTTCCGGATACGCGCGCACAATTCCTGCGTTTTCTCCGTGGGAATCCGACCCGCCCGGCGATCCGACACTTTGCCCGAGGGATCCACCGTGCAGAAGTTCCCGCGCGCGGCGACATCCCCCTCCGCCAGCGGCACGTCGAGTCCCACCGCCTCCAACACGCCCCGGCCAATCTGAAACTCGATGGGATCATATCCGAACAGCGCAAGATGGCCCGGACCGCTCCCGGGCGTGATCCCCGGAAGGACCGGCACGAGACGGCCCAGCGCGCTTTCTTTGGCCAACCGATCCAGCTCCGGCGTCCGGGCCGCTTCGAGCGGCGTGCGCGGAAGCTCACGGCTCCGCATGTCGCCCAGCCCATCCATCACGATGAGAAGAATTCGGCTCTCCGTTACTTGGACGAGATCGCCCAGGATGGCGGAGTAGTCCGCGGAGAACGGGTCGGCCATCACGTTGGACGTGACACGTCCGCGGTCAGCATTCAGCGCCGCATGCCCCGGTGGCGCCGCCTACGCCAGGCTCAGGCGCAGGCCGTTGATGGTGCCGCACGAAGGACAGGCGTCTTGATACCCGGCGGGCGCCGGGCGCTTGCAGGTCTCGCAGGTGTAGGAAAGAACAAGCTGGTTTTCGGGTCCCAGGCTCTTGCGATACTCCACGCACGCCTTCTCGAAATTCTGCCGGCGATAGTGGGCTTCGCCGGAGAGCAGGTGTGCATCCAACGGCGTGTTCTGTCCGCTCTCCTCCAGTTCATGAAGCTGGTCGAGCGATTCGTCGATCAACCCAAGACGCAGGAGCAGGTTCGAGTAGAGCATCCGCACCGTCAGGGAGTCCGCGTGCTCAGCCACGGCTTTCCGGTACAGGCGGATCATCCGATTCGGTTCATGCCGCCCGATCCAAAGGTCTTCGATCGCGGGCAGGTAGAGCGGAGCGCCGGAGCGCGCGTAGCATTTTTCCAGATGCTCGGCGGCATCCTCCCCACGGTCCTGCTTTTGAAGGATGGTCGACCACAGAAGGTGAGCCGGAACAAAATCCGAGTGGTCCGAGAACTCGCTCTTGAGGACGCGCAAGGCGCCGTCCGAGTCCCCCGCGGAATCGAGCGATTTGGCGCGCAGGAACGCCGTCTCCTTTTGCAGGGTATCCAATTCCGCCGGATTGCCCCCCATCTTGATGGCCTTCTCCACCGTTTCCAGCGCGTCCTCCCACCGTTCGGAGTTTCGATAGCACCGGGCGAGAAGCGTCCACCATTCGTGCCGGCGACCGTCCTGGCTGATGATCCGCCTTAACTCCTCCGCGGCGCTTAGATGTTCCCCGTTCTGCATCAGCACCTGGGCCAGCTTGAAGGCATAGTCGAGATTTTTCGGCTCGCGCGCCACCAGCGCCGCTATTCTCTTCTTCGCGCCGGCCGTGTCTCCGAGTTTGAGAAAGGCCTCCACCTCCGCCACCCGCGCGGGGGCATAGTCGGGAAAAACGTCCAGCGACTGCGCAAACTGCTCCCGGGCCACGGCCACGTCGCCCATGAGGAGACGCATCATGCCCTTCCGGTAGAACTCGTCGGCCACGGCCTTCTTCCGATCCGTCTTGCGGGCCGACCATCGCCGCATCGCCCTTCGACCGCGGTTGATCGAAGAGGTGACGCCGGCCAGGATCGCTCCTCCCAAGGCCGCCAGAAAAACCAGAACGCCCAGCGGCATGGCCGTTCCCTCCACGCCCTGCCGCAAAACGACGACGATCTCGTCCTTAAACCAGTCGTTCAGCCAGTAGAGATAGGCGGAGCCTCCGAGCAGGAGAACGAGAAAGACAAACCACATGGCCGATGAAAAGAAAGGGGCTCGCTCGCTAGGATCGGGAGTCTAACGGAGCGACCGGGATGGGGCCCGACGATTGTTGTTTCATGGTCAATCGCGGCGCATTATACCACAGCCCTTCAATATCATAGTACTCTCGCACCGATCCGTGAAAGAGGTGAACCACCACGTCCGACCAATCGATCAGCGCCCACTGCGTCGATCGAAGGCCCTCGCATCCGAGCGGGCGGACGCCTTCCTCCCGAAGTCGCTGCAACAGCCCCTCGGCCATGGCGGAAATGTGCCGGTCGGAAGACCCGCTCGCCACCACAATGTAGTCCGTATAGGAGCAGAGGGCACGCACGTCCAGGACGACGATATTCTGGGCCTGTTTCTCCTCCAGGCAATCCACGCAGCGCCGGAGAAGGGCATCCGGAGTGAGGTGGCCGTTTCGGATCCCGGTCTTGGGAGATCCAAGATGGGAAGCGGCCTCGGCCGTGCCCGCGTGCGGGTGGGTCAACCCCGAACTAGCGATAAAGACGATGCTCCTGAATGTAGCGTTCGACGGCGGGGGGAGTGAGAAACCGGATCGATCGGCCTTCCTTGACCGCTTGACGCACCGCGCTGGCCGAAACATCGAAAGGCGTCACTCTGACCAGCGCAAGCGTCTTGTTCGCCTTGTTCCTGTACACGCCTTTCGCAGCATCATACCCGTAGAGGCGCCGAACTTCAAGCGGGATCCACGATGCCCCCTTCCGCTCTTTCCGGCCGGGACGCTCCATGACCACGATATCGCAGTCGTCGAGGACCTCGCGGAATCTTTTCCACGTCCCGATTTCAGCGAAGCTGTCCACTCCGAGAATGAGGAACAGCCGTGCGCCGACACGCGAGGCCTGGAGCTGCCTCAACGTCTCGACGGTGAACGAAGGGCCTCCGCGCCTTCCTTCGATGTCCGACACCTGGATAACGGCGTTTCGACCCAAAGCCAGCCGAAGCATGGACAGCCTGTGATTGAATGGAGCCGGGTGGCGATCCGACTTGTGGGGAGGCCGGCGATTGGGAATGATGAACACCTTGTCGAACCGCATCCGGTCCTGGACCTCCTGGATCGAGCGGAGGTGGCCGAAGTGAACGGGATCGAAGGTGCCGCCGAAGACGGCGATCCGAAGGGGCTTCAAGCTTCGCCTACGTGCGGATCTGGCCGTTCCCGTAGACCACGAACTTCTGCGTGGTGAGACCCTGGAGCCCCATGGGGCCGTAGGCATGGATCTTGGACGTGCTGATCCCCACCTCCGCCCCCAGGCCGAGTTCGTACCCGTCGCTGAATCGCGTGGAAGCGTTCACCACCACGGTGGAGGACTCCACCTCCCGGACGAACCGTTCGGCGCGCGCGTAGTCTCTCGTCACGATGCTCTCCGTGTGGAGCGATCCGTACTTCCGGATGTGCGCCATCGCTTCGTCCAGTCCGTCCACCACCCGCACGGCGAGAATCAGGCCGAGGTATTCCTCATACCAGTCGGCCTCCACGGCGGCCTTCGCCGCCGGCAGGATCGCCTGCGTCCTCGGGCATCCTCGAATCTCCACGCCCTGCGCCGCCAGTGCCGCACCCGCATCTCTCAGAAAGGGCACAGCGACTTCCTCATGCACCAACAGCGTTTCCATTGCATTGCATACGGCGGGGCGCTGGACTTTGGCATTCAGGCAGATCTCACGCGCCATCGCGAGATCTGCGAATTCATCCACGTAGACATGGCAAACGCCCTTGTAGTGCTTCACCACCGGAATCCGCGACTTCTCCGCCACGCTCCGGATGAGCGCCTCGCCGCCGCGCGGTACAATCAAATCGATGTACTGCTCGAGCTTCAGCAATTCGTCCACGAACGCGTGGTCCGTCTCCCCCACCAGCTGAATTCCATTCTCAGGAAGATCCACTCGCCGAAGTTCCTCCCTCATCAACTCCGCGATGAAACGGTTTGAACGGAGGGCCTCCGAGCCGCCCCGCAGCACGACGGCGTTTCCGGACTTCACGCACAGCCCGGCGGCATCCGACGTTACGTTCGGCCGTGCCTCGTAAATAATCCCGACCACCCCCAGGGGGATGCGCATCCGTCCCACGCGCAGACCGTTCGGCCTCACCCACATGCCGGAAATCTCGCCGACCGGATCCGGGAGGGCCGCAATCTCACGAAGACTGGCCGCCATCCCCATGACCCGTCTGGGGTCCAGCGTCAGCCGGTCCACCAGGGCCGCTGCCGTCCCCGCGCGGCGGGCCGCGGAAACGTCGTCGCCATTGGCTTGCAAGAGCGCATCCTGGGAGCCGCCCAAACGATCGGCAACCGCCGTCAAGAAACGATTCTTCACGCTCACCCCCGCACGGGCCATGCCCGCGGCCGCCTCCCGCGCCTTCGAACCGATTTCCCTCGCCAATATGGAAAAATCCCGCGCCATCCGGCGATGGTAACAGATGCCCGGATTGAAGAAAACCGGACCCCGGAGTAAAGTCATTTCCGTGGGTGATCGATCGGGATTGTTGGACCGAGTTCTTCGCCGAGCTTTGGTCAAACTTGTGTCGCTTGGATTGCGACAGGGAGCGGCAGCACTCCCGCTCGCGCTGATCCTCCCCTTTTACCTTTGCGCCGTTCTTTCCGAATTCGACGTTGCCCTTCTCCCCCCACCGCCCCTACCGGGGGTCGCCATCCTCGGGGCGGCCTTAATGGTATTCCTCCTCGCCGGAATGCCGCGTGTCCTGCCGCGTCTCCCCCGTCTCCGCAGGCTCGCATGGCTGGAGAACGCCTCGGGGCTGCCCTACCAGCCGCTACGCACCCTGGCACACCTGCGTGTCCCCACAAAGGGAGCCGACGGCGACCCCTTCCGCCACGCCGCCGTTCAGTTCGCCGAGGCTCAGACCTCCAGGATGGATCTGTCTCGCGTTGTCGAAACGGATCGCCGTGTTTCCCGCCGCCTTTTCCAGGCGTCCCTCGCCGCCACGCTTCTGGCATCCGCCGCCGCCGTTCTCTCGCCGGAGCGCCACGTGGAGTGGCTGGCGCTCATGCTGCCCGCACGGATCGCCCAGATGCTGCCCTATGCCTCGGTGAAACACTTGGCCCTGCAACGCGTCGCCGTCCGGGTCCATCCCCCGGCGTACGCCGCCTGGCCTCCCGAAGAGAAGGTCCTCGGCGTCCCGGAACTCCAAGTGCTGAAAGGGAGCAGGGTCGAATTGACCGCTTCCACCCGGGAGCATCTGCGCACCGCCTCTCTTTCCTCCAGCGCAGGGACCAACCTGCCGGCACAGGTTTCCGGTTCGGATGTCTTCGCCTCCTTCGATGTCCTGGCCGAACAAAGTCTTCGCATCGAGGGCCTGGGACTCAAGGGTGAAAAATGGGTCAGCCCCTCCGCCGCAAATCTCAAGCTGATTGAGGACCGGCGCCCGCACGTCGCCTTGCTTCAACCGCCGGCTGACATGACGGCGGAGGAGACCGGAAGGATCCCCATCCAGTACTCGGCGGATGACGATTTCGGTCTGCGGCGTTTCGAGCTGGTGCTCTTCCGCGGGAAGGAGGAATCGCCCATGCCTCTCGAACGGTTGGAAGGCGAACCCTCAAGCGCGTCCGGCACCTACATCCTCGAACTCATACAGCTCCAGCCGAAGCCGGGAGAGCTGATCGGCATCGGCGTGCGCGCGTGGGACAACGACACGGTCTCCGGCCCCAAGTTCGGGACGTCCGACATTCGCTTCCTTGAGATTCTCAGCGGCGATCACGAGCACCGGGCGAAACTGGAGAAGCTGAAGGCCGTCTGGGAAAGCCTGATCCAGACCTTGGGACTCGAACTGCCCACCACCGTGGCCGGAATGGACGGCCCCGGCCGGCTCACCGCCCACCAAACCATCGATGCGAGACTCCGCGAGACGTCGCAGTACCTCGGCGACGTCCTGGGCGGGATCGCGGACGACGAACGCATGTCCGCCGATTGGATCCAGATCCTGGCGGTCATGAAACAGGACATCGAGACGGTCAATCGCGAGAAGGCGCTCTTCCTGGCCCAAAATCCGGAGATTCTGGGTGTTCCGTCTTCCCCCCGCCGCTCCGCCGAGGATGAAATGAAACCCGGTGAGGGCGAAACGCCCGACCTCTCGCCCCCGCCGCTGTTCGTCCAGAAAGTTCAGCCCGAAGTACAGGAGTTGGAGGAAGATGTCCTCTTGCTCGACCGGTTCTTCGACATGCAGGCCCTCACCGACGCCTACACCGGTTTCAACGACGCCCTCCACCAGCAGGAAACGCTGACCGATCTTTTGAAGCAAGCCAACCTGCGGGATCCGAAGGCCTCGGCCGCCTTGGAGCGCAAGCTTCAGGAGCTGGAACGGACGCTGGCGTCGCTGTACGAGAAGCTCATGAAAACCGCCAGGCAGATTCCCGACGAACTGCTGAATCCGGAGGCGATGCAGTCGCTAAAAACCGCGCAACTGGGGGATCTGATGGCCCAGATTCGCGAAGCTCTTCGAAGCGGCGACTCCGAAAAAGCCCAAAAACTGCTGGCTCAACTGCGGGACGAATTGCAGAAACTGATGACGACGGTGGATTCCGCCCAGAAGGGCGCGCAGCGAATGGATGAGGCGCAGTACGAAAAAGCCAAATCCATGTACCAGTCCCTTGAGCAGCTTGAGAAAGACCAGTCCCAGTTGCGCCAGGAAACGTTCGAGCAGTCCAAGGCAGGTCAATCGGGCGACGCGCGGGATGCCAAGGTCTGGATTCGACAGGCCCTCGAACAGATCCAGCGGCATCTCCAGAGCGCGGAGCAGTCTCTCTCCGGCATGGAATCGGCCCACGGCGCAACGGATTGGACCGGTCGGATGCGAATGAGTCTCGAAAACGCCCTCGCCCTCCGGGCCCAACTCGCCGAGCAGCTCGATCGGGTTGCCCCGCGCGAACTCCTCCCTCCCGCGCGAAGCCTCGAGATGGCCCTCCAGGGCGCGGATCAGCTCACGCGTTGGCCGCCGGCCGAAATTCAGAAGGCGGATCCGCCCCGGAAACTGGCGTCCGACGTCCGCGACGCGGAGCATGTTGCCAAGGAGCTGGTTCAATTCCTTCAGGCGCCGCCCGAAACCGCCCCGTCGCCAAGGGTTTCATCCGGACGCGAGCCACAGGGCGAACAAGGGGCGCCCAGCGGGCGATCGAACGGGCCGGGGTTGACCGAGCGTCAAGGACGCCTGGCCCAGAGCACCGGCGATCTCTCCAAGAAGCTTGAGGAGCTCTCCGGCTCCGTCCCCTTCGTGGGCAAGAATCCTTCCTCGAAGCTGGGACAGGCCGCGGAGGATATGAAGTCCGCCCAACAGGCTCTTGGACGAAACGGCTATTCGGACGCGCTGACGCCGCAGGACCAAGCCATCCAGAAAATTCGCGAAGCCAAGGGGAACCTTCAGCAAGCCCTCAACGGGATGAGCTCGGGCGCGCCCGGCATGTCCATGCCGTTCCCCTCGGCATGGCCGTGGGGTTCCCGACCTTCACATCAGGAAGGCAAGTACGGCGCTCCCACCCAGAAGGTTCAGATCCCCACCTCCGACCAGCACAAGGTCCCCAAGGAATTCCGCGAGGATCTCCTGGAGGCGATGAAGGAAAAATATCCCGACAAGTACGAAAAACCCGTCAAGAAATACTACGAAGAACTCCTGAAATAGCCCCTGCGTGTCAGCGCGAAATCCCAGTTCCCGGAAGCCGCAGCATCGCGGAGTAGGAATGGGGTCGGTCGTCATGGCCAAATGGCCACCTGCGAACGATGAAAATGCCTCCCTCTGTAGCCGAGGTGACCGAATCGGTCCTTCCGGCCCCGTACCCGGAGCGCCATGGATGGCTGCGCAGGCGTGACCGCTGAACGCTTATTTCTACTTAGAGCCTCTAACAGAATGCCGATTCGTAGGGGAGCATCTTCAGATGCTCCCTCTTGTCGGGAGGGTCTGAAGACCCTCCCCTACGCATTCTGTTAGCCTTGCCCCTGCCCTTCTCCTTGATCGTGCGGAACCGTGACCGTGGCCGTGGCGGTAGTGGAGTTTCCGGAGCTGTCCGTCGCTTGATACGTCAGCGTGTAGATTCTCCCCGTGCCGGTTCCGGAGCGTTCGGCGCGAAGCTGGAGGCCGCCCGCTGTCTGGATGTCGTTCTCCGTGTCGCCGTCGCCCAGACCGTTGTCCGGCTCATTACTCGTCGCAGAGCCGAGGACCACGGCGGGGCTTGCGTCGCAAACGTCGGACACGCTGAAGGCGGCCGTAATCGGAACCATCTTGTGATTCGGCGGCCAGAGCGAACTGGGCGAGACCGAAACTGAGAGCGTCGGCGCCGTCGTATCCGAGACCGTCACCAGCACGTCATCCGTATCCGAGAGCCCGTCGCTGTCTGTGACTTTCAGCGTAATCGCATGGCTTCCGAGCGACATCGTTGCGCTCGCCGTTTCGCCCGTCGCGACAAGCGTCGTCCCCTCGAACCATTCGAACGTCACAATATCGTCGTTCGTGCCGGGCGAGGAATCGGGATCACTCGAAGCCGAACCATCGAGAGCGATCAACGCCCCGCCGGACGACACACACTCGGCTAAGATGTCTGCCCCTGCACTCGCTGTGGGCGGCTGATTTGAAGGAGGGACGAAACCTTCGTCAAACAGTTCAGCGCTTGCGAGGAGAGGGTACGAACTTCCGTAATAGCCGCCGGCGACAAGAACTTTCCCCGTCAAGAGCAAAACCGCGGGGTGACTGAATCGTCTGAATGTCATCGATCCGGCCATAGTCCACGCGCCCGCGGCCGGGTCATAGATCTCCGAAGAAGCCAGAATGCTCCCTCCCTCCGATCGACCACCAGCGACAAGGACCCTACCTGAGGTCAGCAGCGTAGCACTGAGCCATTGCCGGCCAAAACTCATCGATCCAGTGCTCGTCCAAACACCGGTCGAGGGGTCATAAACCTCGGCAGATCGCTCAACATAAGGACTAAGACCGCCCGCCGCCAACACCCTTCCCGATGGCAGGAGAGTCAATGTAAAGTCGACCCTGGGGTTTAGCATAGCGCCTGTGGGCAGCCATGACATTGTAGTGGGGTCCAGCAGTTCGGAGGATGAGTCGTACCACGCGGTGACGCCGCCGGCAATCAGAACCTGCCCCGATGCCAGCAGCACGGCTGAGTGCGACCGCCGAGGTTTGGTCAGGTGAGCCACTTGAGTCCAAGTTCCGGTGGAACGCTCATACACTTCCACTGAGTCTGTCGTGCCAAAAGGATTCAGTCCCCCAGCCACCACGACCTTACCCGATGCGAGCAGAGTTGCGGAATGATCCTGTCTGGCCACTTGCAAATTCCCCGTTCGAGACCACACGCTCGTAACAGGATCATACAGCTCCGTAGCCATCAGGGGATAGTGGCCCCCGGCCATGACAAGCACCTCACCTGTAGGTAGCAGCACAGCGCCATGCAAATACCTCCCGAACGACATACTTGCGGTTGAAGACCAGCTTTCAGATGGTGGATCATACAATTCAGCCGACCTAAACGCCGCGTTCACCCCGTCGTGACCACCCGCCACCAGGACTTTGCCGCTTGGCAGCAATGTGGCGGAATGAAGGATGCGTGGCACAGCCATCGAGCCCGTGGACGACCAGCCGGGGTCGATGACGATGGGGGGCGTGAGGCCGCCCAAATCCACGTGGGTCGCGATCCTCAGCGAGTCACCCAGAATCAGACGCCGGCCTTTTTCGTCCGCTTCGCCCACGCCCTTCAATGCCACCTTGCCGTTCCTCGCCTCTCCCAGCGAGTCCATGGCCACGGAATAATGGAAACGAACCACCGGAACGCCACGGACATCGAAGAATTCCAGGTAACTCCCCGCATCATGCACGGTCACGATTCCGGCAGGCAACGTCACCGCGTACTCTGAAGACGCCTCCGTGTCAGCAGTCGGAACGATCTCGAACTCTTCGAGACGGCTCGTATCGGCCTTCAAGTTCTTCATGCGTAGGGGAGCATCTTCAGATGCTCCCAGTTCGGGAGGGTCTAAAGACCCTCCCCTACGATTTGGTACTTCAGATGCTCCCAAGACGGGCTTCATGCGTAGGGGAGCATCTTTAGATGCTCCCAAGACGGGCGGATCTGAAGATCCGCCCCTACGAATTGCTCCCTCTTTCGGGAGGGTCTAAAGACCCTCCCCTACGATTCGGCGCCAAGAATCGGCGCCAATCCGGGAGGGTTTGAACACCGTCCCCTACATGGTCTTCCAATCGGCCCAAACGAACGAACCGGAATGTGGGAACCGGCGGTAGTCGGATACGAGACCGCGACGGACCGGGTTCTCCCAAATGTACCTCGCAACTTTCTCAATGCTCTCTTCCAATCGAAGCGCATGGTCGTAGAACGACCGCTGCCAGAGCGGTGCAGGCACGCCGACTTTCCGGCCCTCATGAGTCGTCAGGATCTTGAACATGCGGACAAACTCGACCACGTCGCCACCTGCCGGACATCGCAGCAGGAGATGCAAATGGTCCGGCATGAAACAATAGGCAAACACCTCGGCGCACAGCGAATCAGCCGCGCGCCGGAGCAAGGGCACAAACACATCCACCAACTCCGCTCGCTCAAGATGCTTGGCGCGATCCGCGGTGCACAGCGTCAAAGAAAACGCGTGACCTTGGCGGTAAGCCGCCCGATCAAGCCGTATCCGTCTGCGCTCCCCCATGGAGTCAGTCTACCGCAGATTGATCTCGTAGGGGAGCATCTTTAGATGCTCCCAAGACGGGCGGATCTAAAGATCCGCCCCTACGAATTGCTCCCTCTTTCGGGAGGGTCTAAAGATCCGCCCCTACGATTCGGCGCCGAGAATCGGCGCTGATCCGGGAGGATGTAAACACCCTCCCCTACAAATAAACCAACATCGCCAACGCTCCTCGTAGGGGAGCATCTTTAGATGCTCCCAAGAGGGGCGGATCTAAAGATCCGCCCCTACGATTTGCTACCCTCCCGTGTTCGGGCTCCTCGTAGGGGAGCATCTTCAGATGCTCCCTCTTGCATGCTCCCTCTTTCGGGAGGGTCTAAAGACCCTCCCCTACGATTCGGCGCCAAGAGGGGCGGATTTGAAGATCCGCCCCTACGGACTGATAGCAAGGCCAAATGGGAAACCGGTTACACGCTGTGAACCCAAGGTTACAGTCGCCGTCCTCCCCTCTTGCTTGACACTCCATGTACTATTAACCACTTGCCACTTACCGTCCTGTGGTACGGGGCTTGCTCTTTGCTCCACCAGATGAAACTTTCAGCACGAGCAACATACCACGAAGGAGGTGCGCCTATGAGCCGCACAACCCCCAACAGAACTTTCATTTCATCCGATCCTGCGTCACGCGTCACGCGTCAAGCGTCACGGGCGCGAAGCCGCGCCGGTTTCACTCTGATCGAGCTGATCATGATCATTATCTTGATCGCGATTCTCGCTTCGATCGCGGTGCCCCGCTTCGTGAACCTCTCGCGGCAGGCCGACATCGCCGCCACGCGCGGCGCCTTGGGCGCCATCCGAGCCGCCATGGTGATGGACTATGCCAGCCGAACCTTGGTGTCCAGGGGCATCCCCAGATTCGCCAACGTGGTCTATCACAGTTGGTTCATGGAGCTGCACGTACCGACGAATGAACTCACCAATACCAGCCTGCTTGCCAACGCCGGCTGGGGCGCTGAAGACGCCGCCATCACTGGTCAAACCGACCAGATCTCCATCGTCGAAAACATGGACTCCACCAACGCGCCCAGCGTCGCCAATCTCAATGCCCGAGGCACCGCCTCCGCCGCTTCCGTTCTCTGCTGCTCGGCGACCTGGACCTGCCCCGCCACCAACAACCCAGGCACCATCGCCTGGGTCTACGAAAGCTACGGGGAGTTCGAGGGCGTCGTGAAGGCGTGCGGCGACAATTCGGCCGCCACCGGATACACCGACGACCAAACGGATGCGTGGTAAACCAGGCGGAAACGGGAGGAATGCCCATGAAACACTCAGCACCCAGCACTCAGCACTCCGCGCTCATGAGCGGGTCACGAGTCACGAGTCACGAGTCACGGCGGCGAAGCCGCTCGGGTTTTACACTCGTTGAACTGGTGCTCGTGGTCATCCTGATCGCGATTCTCGCCTCGATTGCCGTTCCCCGATTCGTGAACCTGGCGCGGCAGGCCGACATCGCCGCCACCCGCGGCGCCCTCGGCGCCGTCCGAGGCGCGATCGTAATGGACTATGCCAGCCGCACGCTGGTCAGCCGGGGCGTCCCCAGATTCGCCAACGTGGTCTACCACAGTTGGTTCATGGAGTTGCACGTGCCCGTGAACGAGCTCACCAATACCAGCTTGCTTGCCAATGCCGGCTGGGGCGCCGAAGACGCGGCCATCACAGGCCAAGTCGATCAGATCTCCATCGCCGAAAACATGGACTCCACCAACGCGCCCACCGTCGCCAATCTCAATGCCAGGGCCACCGCCTCCGCCGCCTCCGTCCTCTGCTGCTCGGTGGCTTGGACGTGCCCCGCCACCAACAACCCGGGCACCATTGCCTGGGTCTACGAAAGCTACGGCGACTTCGAGGGCATCGTGAAGGCATGTGGGGACAACAACGGAAGCACCGGATTCACCGACGACCTGACGGACGCGTGGTAGGCACGAGGACGTGAGGCGCGAGACGCAAGACGAAAGGCGCAGGGAGAAGGGATGAACATCAACACGGGGAGTGTGGCTGCGATGAGCATGGAGTTTGAAGCCGTCACACTCCCCCTGTACCCCAGGCTCGCAATTGCACCCTCCCGGCCCAAGCCTTTCTCCACGAAGGATCTCATGGCCCTCAAGCGCGAAACCCCGCCCGCGCCCGAAGGAATCCTCGACAAGGTTTTCTCTTCCCTCGACCGCCTCTTCGCTCCCAGCCCGCTGTAGAGCGCACATCCCTGAGGAGCATCCTCACATGCTCCCATCAGGAACGCGGAGGTCCGATCCGCGACGAAATGTTTATGTTGTGACTCCCCGTGCGTCAGGAGGTAGAATCAGCTTTCATGACAGCCTTGAGCGGCAAGACGATCTTCCTGACCGGAGGGGCCGGGTTCATCGGGGCCGAACTGGCCGGCCGTCTGCTCGACCATAACCGCCTCATCGTCTACGACACGCTCGGACGCAACTCAATCCGGACCAAAACCTTTTTCCCCCATGCGAATCTGAAACTCATCGAGGGTACCGTCCTGGATGCCGCCTCTCTGCACCGTAGCATGGAGGGAGCCGATATTGTCGTTCACCTCGCGGCCGTCGCCGGCATCGACACAGTCCTCAAGAGCCCCACGCAGACCATGCGCGTCAACCTCCTGGGGACGTCCTTCGTTTTGGATGCGGCCCGCGAACTCGGCGTGCGCGATCGCGTGGTGATCTTCTCCACCAGCGAAGTGTTCGGTACCTACGCTTACCGCGTAAGCGAGTCCGATACCACCACTTCGGGCGCGGTCGGCGAAGCGCGATGGATCTACGCGGTGAGCAAGCTGGCCGGGGAACACATGGCCTTTGCCGCATTCAAAGAATTCGCTCTTCCCGTCGTCATCGTGCGTCCCTTCAACGTCTACGGTCCCGGCCAAATCGGCGAAGGCGCCGTCCACGTCTTCGTAAAACGCGCCATCGCGGGCGAGGACCTTGAAATCCACGGGGACGGCGACCAGATCCGATCCTGGGTCTACATCGACGACATGGTGGACGCGCTTCTTCTGCTCTTGCAGCACCCCTCGGCCGTGGGAGAATCTTTCAACATCGGCAATCCGAGGGGAACGGTGACGATCAATACGCTCGCGGAGATGGTCGTATCGCTGGCGGAATCCCGCTCACGGATCGTCCACGCGCCCCGCCGCCATGCGGACGTCGAACTCCGGATCCCCAGCATCGAGAAGGCCAGGCAGATGCTCGGCTTCCAGCCGAAAGTCGACTTGAAGGACGGCCTGTTGAAAACCATCCGATGGTATCGCGAACAGCGGGATGGAAATTGAACGAATGCAGGCCGCCATCCGCCGGCTCCAGCTCGATCTCTCCGGGCTGACCGTGCTCACCGAAGCCGCCTCCGGCCCGTACCGGCCTACACCCGTTCTCGCCGCCCTGGCCGGCGCCCGGAAGACCTACGCCGTCACCCGCGATTCAGGATTTGGCAAGGGCACAGAAATCGTCGAGTCCACTTTGGCTCTGGCGCGCGCCTGCTCCGTGGCCGGCGCCGTCGAGTTCCTCTTCGGCGACCTCGAAGCCGGCCTGCGCGAGGCCGACATCGTGACCAACCTTGGGTTCGTCCGTCCCATCGACCGCGCGATGGTCGCCCGAATGAAACCGACCGGCGTCGTCCCCTACATGGCCGAAGCCTGGGAATTCCGTCCAGGCGACGTCGATCTCGATGCGTGCCGGGAGCGCGGAATTCCCGTGATGGGGACAAACGAGAGCCATCCGGGGGTCAATACCCTGCGGGCCTGCGGTCCACTCTGCGAATCCATGATGACTCGGGCCGGTGTCGCCGCCAAAGATGCCCGCGTGGTCGTCATCAGCAACGATCCCTTCGGCCCCGTTCTCGTCGATCATCTCACCTCCGCCGGCTCGATCGTCACCCTCCTCCCCCGCCCCTCCCCACACGCGATTCAGAAGGCCGACGCCCTCGTCATGGCCTGCTATCGCTCCGACCGCTTCATCCTGGGATCGCGCGGCGACATGACACCGGAGCAACTGAAATCCCTCGCTCCGGCGATCCGCGTAATCCAATTCACCGGCGGGGCGGACGCCGAGGCCCTGAACCGCATGGACATCGCGTGCTTTCCCCCCGAGCAGGTGCCATTCCGAAGGATGGGCCGGACGCTGGCCGAGCTCGATCCCGGATTGGTCATCGACCTCCATGCCGCGGGGCTCAAGGTGGGGGAAGCCATGGCCCAGGCACGACGCCTGGGATTGTCCGGTCAGGATTTCGTACGTTACGTGACCGAGCATTCCCCCGCGCAACCCATGGACGGAGGCACGCCTTGAGCGCCGTGATGGAACGTCCCCGGATCATGGCTGAGGAAGCCGGGCCGGGGACCGAGGCCGAATGGGACCGGCTCATCGACGAATGCGCCAACGGCGTTCTCTACCAGAAGTCGGCCTTCCTCGCGCACTACGCCCACAAGGCCGAGAGGGTGGTGCGCCTGCTTTTCAGGAGTGGCGGGCGCTCCTTGGGATTGCTGGCCGGGGGAATCGTCCCATCCGCCGGGCGCCGCGAACTGGCTGCGCCGTTCTCGGCCTCCTTCGGCGGCATCAGCCACACACCCGGACTCAGTCTAGGCGAGGCCGTCGCCTTGGTGGATGAACTGATCCGAGCCGCCGGCCGATATGGCGTTCAGTCCATCCGGCTGGCGCAGCCGCCGTCGATCTATTCCACTGAGACCGACGACCGGCTGGACTTCGCCCTCCTGCACGCGGGATTCACGCCGGCAACGGCCGATCTTACCCTCTACCTCTCGGGCGGCAATCGCACCACGCGGTCCTCCGTCGTCCGAAATGTGAAGCGGGCTGAAAACAACGGCCTTGAGTTCCGTGAAACGGACGACGCCGCCGCCGTGTGGGACTTGCTTCACCGATGGAAAGAATCCCGGAAACTTCCCTTGAGCGTGTCACGGGGCGACCTCGCCGCTCTGAAGGCTGCGTTCCCCGATCACATTCGTGCCTTTCTCACCCTTTCCGGAAACCGGCCCATCGGGGCCATGGTGCTCTACCAACTGAACCGCAGAACGGCGCTGGCCTTCGCGTGGGACGAGGACGAGGACTACCGGTCATCAAGACCGAACGATTTCATGCTCACGCGAGTGATCAATGTCGCTCTCACCGGGGGAACGGCCTGTCTCGACCTCGGCACGGTGACCCTCCAGGGAGAACCCGTCTGGGGCGTCACTCGATTCAAAGAAAACTTTGGCCCGCGCGGCGCGCTCCGCAAGACCTACGTGCTGGTCCTTCCCAAGGCATGAAGACCTTCCTCGGTATCAACATGTCGGGGCGCGATTCATCCGCCGCCCTCGTTTCAGAAGGCAAGGTCCATTTCGCCGTGAGGGAGGAACGCCTGAACCGTGAGAAGAAGACGCGGAAGTTTCCCCTCCTGGCCATCCGCGAGTGCCTTCGCGCCGGCGGCATCGGCTTGGCCGATGTCGACCGCGTCGCCGTTTCGTGGAATCCCGCCATCAACCTCGAGCGGTTCAACAGCGCGCAATCCGGGACCGCACGATACAAGCCGGAGCACCTTTATGCCGTCCCCAACCACCTCTTTACATTCCTCGATCCCGACGAAGGACTTCGCACCGACGAGATCTTCCACTTCGCGAGCGGGAGGCAGCTTGCCGTTCAGTATGTGAACCACCACCTCGCCCATGCCGCCGACGTCTTCCTCCTTTCTCCCTATGATGAGTCGGCCATCCTCATCATGGATGCCTACGGGGAAAAGCATTCGGTCACCTTTGCCCTCGGGCGCGGTTCGAGCTTCCAGGTGCTCCAGACGGTGCTCTTTCCGCACAGCCTGGGTTCGTTCTACGGCGCCATGACCCAGTATCTAGGCTTCACGCCGGATTTGGACGAATGGAAGGTCATGGGCGCCGGCGCCTACGGCGACCCGCAACGATTCATCGAGTTCTTCCGGGGGCTCTTCCGCCGCCTGGATAACGGCGCCTTCGAATTGGATCTTTCCTACTTCGATTTTCCCCTCTTCACGCGGCCGACGCTGTACTCGGACAAACTCGTGGCCGCCCTCGGCGCGGTACGACATCGCGAGCATGACCTCGAACAACGACACTTCGACGTCGCCGCGGCCGTGCAGCAGGTCACCGAAGAAATCGCCTTCCACATGCTTGCCCACCTGCATCGGCTGACCGGCCTGAAGGCCGTATGCATCAGCGGGGGGGTGGCGATGAACTGCCTGCTCAACGGGAAGGTCACCTCGCGGACGCCATTCGAAAAGGTGTGGATCGGCTCCTCTCCGGACGACGGCGGCACAAGCGTCGGTGCGGCTCTCTACAGCGCTTCCCTCTCTTCGACATTCCCAAGGCATCCGGCCGAACACAACTATTGGGGCACCGAATACGACGCCTCGGAAATCCGCTCGGAACTGGCGAAATACGGCCTCCGGTATTCCGAAGTGAAAGACCCCCATCTTGAGGCCGCCCGGCGTGTGGCGCGTGGAGAGATTGTGGCCTGGTTTCAAGGCCGGATGGAGTTTGGGGAGAGAGCCCTGGGCAATCGCAGCATTCTTGCGGACCCTCGCGACCCCGCCATGAAAGACAAGATCAACCGGGCGATCAAGTATCGCGAAGCCTTCCGTCCTTTTGCCCCTTCCGTTCCGGAGGAGCAAGCCCATGAATTCTTCGAGCACGCCGACTACGTTCCTTTCATGGAGAAGGCTCTCGTCGTGCGGCCGTCCAAGCGCTCCGTCCTGCCGGCCGTCACCCATCAGGATGGAACAGCACGACTCCAAACCGTGCGGAAATCCGCGAATCCCTCGTTCTGGAGCCTGATCGACGCGTTCGGTAAGATGACCGGCGTACCTGTCCTCCTGAATACCAGCTTCAATCTTCAAGGCGAACCCATCGTCGGTACGCCGAAAGACGCCATCCGGACCTTCTATTCGTCCGGCCTGGACGCGCTGTTCCTGGGCAACACCCTCCTCGTGAAGTCATAGGATACCACGCGCATCCATTGAATCGATCCGCCTCTTCAGAAAGCCAGCGAGACATCTACGACTCACGCAATCTCGCCACGCCTCGGGGCGCGTGGGAAGAAATATTCGCCTGCCAACTGATCTATCGACGAGACCTCCTTCTCGAAACACTGAAAACTCTGAGCATTACTCCTCCCTCCGGGGAGTCCGTCTGGGTATACGTGGGCGGCGGTGAAGGAACTCAATGCATGGTCCTGAGCGCCATCGGGGGCACACACCTCAGCCTGGACATCTCGCCCACCCAGCTCCTGCTGGGCCGCTGGCTCATGACCCGTGTAGCCGATCGCTACATCCCCGGCCTGCGCTCCGATCGGGTGTTTTTCGCGTGCGCGGACGCCCTCAAGCCGCTCCCCGTCCACCGTCTCCAGGCGGATGTTGCCTACGGTCTGGGCGTGATGAATCACCTTCCCCCCCAGGCTTGGGCCGATCACCTGCGCGAGTTGAGGGGAATCCTGAAGCCCGGCGGTACGATCTTTCACGTCCTTCCCAATCTCGACTGCGAAGTCTATTCCCGGCCGATTTTCACGCGCCAGTTTGCCGACTCGGGCAGCATGCAGTATTGGACGCAATTCGTGAGCGAAGACAACGCGGTGGCCGCCTTTCGGGAGGCCGGACTTTCCGACATCAGAACCGCGAAGCTTTGGAGATACGATCACGATGCCGGTTTGCGATACCTGCGAATCCCGGAAGTCGTCTGCCGGCGCATCGTTCAACGATTCGGATCCAGGATCTCCTTTCGAATCGTCCCCGCCCTCCAGCGATGGGCCAGACGGAGCGCCGAGGCAGGCCGCTGGACAGGGAGGCCGTGGACTCTGCGGCAGCCTCGTCATCTTGCCGTCGCGGGAACATGCCGATGAAGGGCCGCCCTCCGCTGCACACCCCTCCGAGCGACAAGCCGGACGACCCGCCATCCGTGGATCGCCAGGGGGGCAATCTGATCGCTGAATCGGCGATCTATGCGGTCGGTATCGTCTTGTCCAGAGGTCTTGGCCTTCTCCTCACACCCATACTCACGCGAGCCCTTCCTGCGGATGAGTTCGGCAGGATGGATTTGTACCAGATCGGGGCGATTCTGGTTTCGCTCGCTTTGTCGCTCCAAATGGAATCCGCGCTGTTGCGGTACTACACCTCACGCGATGTCGATGCGCGGGTCCTCTTCTCGACCGCCGTGCTCCTCCAGCTTGGTTTCGGAATTGGGCTCACCGTCATGGTGGTGTGTTCGAATGCGTGGATAGGACGCCTCTACCCTCCCGTCCTCACTCCGCCGAACCTGCTGGCCGCCGCCGTTTCCGTGCCGGCCGGAACGCTCTACACGTTGGGCCTCACCCTGGTTCGAGCGCGGCGCGAGCCGCTACCCGCCTCGCTGATCATCGGACTGAACACGGGTCTCAACGTGGCCGGCGTCGTCGGGTTCGTGCTCTACCTGCGCCTCGGCATCACGGGGGTGTTTCTCGCGAAGATCGCCGCGGACGCGATCTCCTTCCTTGTCATTTGGCGCCGCCATCGCGACCATTTTCTTCCCGTGGTCTCGACCGCCCTCTGTGGGCGGTTGATACGATTCGGCCTGCCCCTTGTGCCCGACGGCTTTCTGACCCTTCTCAAGCTCCATGCAAGCAAAGTCTTCCTGGCCACCCTCGTCTCGATGGAAGACGTCGGGCTCCTTGCCGTCGCGGGAAGGATCGCCACCGCCGTCCAGATCGCCGTTCTGGCCTTCCGTCAGGCCTGGCTTCCCTACGCCCTCTCCATAGCAGAACGGCCGGGCGCGGCCGAGCGGTACTCCGTCGCGGCCTCCCTCTACCTTCGCCTCTCCTTCGCCCTCGTACTGTTGCTTGCCCTCCTGGCACCTGAACTCATACGCGTGCTTGCCGGGGGGAAGTACGCCGCGGCGGTTTCCCTCGTGGCTCCTTTGGGCGCCGCCGCCGCCATCGGGGGTTTGCCCTATCTGTACAACATCGGCCTCCTTCTCGCCGAGAAAACCATCTACTATACCTACTCCGCCGTATGGTCGGCCGTCACCGTCATTCTCGCCGCATGGTTCCTTATCTCCCGGTGGGGACTCCCGGGTGCACCGGTGGCCAACATTCTTGGAAGTCTGAGCCTCACCCTGGCCGTGCTCCACTACGCCCAACGCGTGCATCCCCTACCCTATGGGATGAAGTCGCTGATCGGGTTTATGATAGGCGTATGCGGTATCGCGGCTCTGGGCATGTCCGGTGTGGCTGCTTCCCTACCCCTTGGAATTCGGATTCCGGCGGCGGTGGCGACTATCGTGTACTCGGCAGGGTTGGCCATCACAGCCTACAAAGGAACTAAGTCGTCATGAAAATCCTGCTCCTGATTCCGCCGTCTTACATCCGACCCGATCTGGGGACACCCGTCTGGGCAACGCGTGAGTACAAAGACGGCTTCTTCAACGAGCCCCACAATCCCTACCTGGCCGCCAGCATCCTCGGCGTCCTTCGCGCCCATCTTCCGGAAGCCGAACTTCACGTATTGGACGCCCAACTCGACAATCTGGACTTTGAAACCGTACGGTCCCGAATCATGGCTCTCACGCCCGATCTCATCCTCACGCTTCTCAATTTCGCCTGCCTCGATCAGGACAGACGGTACACCGACCTCCCTTTTACCACCCTCGCCATCAACCAAGCCTATCTCGATCATGCGGAGGCGGTGGAGCTCTACGATCTGCGCGCGTCCTGCTACACGAAGACGGAAATCGAATACACCGTGCTGGAAGCGGCGAGGGAACTCGCCTCCACGGGACGCATCGATCGAACCGCCGGGCTGCTCATCAGGCAGACCGACGGCGCCGGAGCCACACTGCGGGACACCGGAGATCGGCCCCTCAAGGACTTATCCGAATTTCCCTTCCCGGCGTTTGATCTGCTCCCAACCCAGCGCTACATGCAACGGCAATTCGACTACGAGGGCACGCGCTACGTCTTCCTCTACACCACTCGCGGATGCCCCTTCGGTTGCACCTTCTGCCAGGCCGGAACCAAAGCCTACCGAACCGTCCGGAAGAAGACGCCCGAGCAGGTCCTGGCCGAAATCGAGTATTTCCTCAAGCTGGGCCTCGATCATTTCTACTTCTACGATGACGAGTTCGCCATCGACATGAACCGCGCGAAAGAGATCTGCCGCCTCATCCTGAGCCGGGAGCTTAACATTCGTTTTGCATGCTACAACACCACGAACCTGGTGGATGAAGAACTCGTTCAACTCCTATCCCAGGCCGGCTGCCGCCTCATCCGATACGGATTGGAAACGGGCGACATGGACATCCAGCAGGCCATGAAAACCTACGTCAACGAGGAGGAACTTGTCCGTGCATTCGACCTGACCCATCGGTACGGTCTTTTCGTGGACGCTTTCGTCATGGTCGGGCTGCCTGGAGAAACCCCACACTCCCTCAAGAAAACCCTCTCCCTGCTCAAGCGTGTACGGCCGGATCGGATCACCACGTCCATCCTGCTCCCCAAGCCATACAGCGTCATGTATCGCGAACTGAAACATTCGGGCAGGCTCCTGGAACCCTACTGGCACCGTCATCTCTTTTCCGAAGGATTGACCTATGTCCATGACAGCTATCGGTCTCGCCTTGAACTGAGGAGGGCGGAGAAATGGATTCGGACGCAATACTCCCGCTTTGCCGCGTGGGATGACCTCGTCAGGAACCGCACCGGAAAAAACCTGTATACGCGCCTCGTCCGGTACGCCGGAACATTCCCGCCGGCGAGGGCGGCGATCGACCAAATCAAGGATTACCCCGCTCTGGTCCGCCCCCTGAAGCTGTTCTATCAGCCGACCAGCAAGTTTGAGGTCTGATCATGCGTCTCCTCACGCTCATTCCGCCGCAGCCGCGCTCGCTGCCGGCCTCCTGGTTCCTGCGAGAAGAGAGGCACGCGGCCAAGGACAACACACCCATGCCCCCCTACATGGCGCCCTCGATCCTCGGCATGGTCCGCAGCCGCTTTCCAGAGATCGAACTCCCCGTCATGGACTGCATGGTGGGCGACCCTGCGCCGGGCGAGATCCGACAACAAGTCCATGCTCTCAAGCCCGACCTCGTCCTCGCCATCCTCGCCGCGAATCACCTCTCCGAAGCCGAAGAAAGGCAATGCGCGGAGCTTCCATACCCCACCATCACGATCGTCACTCCGGCCGGCGCGGATCCCCGCGAGTATGTCCCGCTGTACGGCCTGAACTCCCGCTACTTTGTCCACACGGACGAGGTGGAAACGGCGGTCGCCGAGGGGCTCCGCGAATGGCTCCAGTCCGGCGATATTCGCCGGACGCCCGGGTTCGTCGTCCGTGAGAACGGCGGACTCCACTTCACCGGCCCCATGCCGCACACAGACATGAGCGCCTACCCCCTCCCGGCGTTCGATCTCTTTCCGCAGGAGCGATACCGCGCCCTCCAGGATCAAGTCACCTTCCATCGTCCGCAGTACGCCGCCAGTGCCCTGATCAACACCATGAAGGGCTGCCCTTTCACGTGCGCTTTTTGCGTCGTCGGGGCGCCGGAAAGCAAGCCACGCGTGAAAAACGCCGATCAGATCGTCGGCGAAATCCGTGTTCTTCACGACCGGTTCGGCTGGAGGCGTTTTGTGTTCATGGACTCCGAGTTTGCCGCGAAAACGCGCGTGGCGAAGGACGTCTGTCGCGGGATCATCGCCTCCGACCTGCGCGTATCGTTCGACATCAAGAACCGCATCGAAATGTGGGACGACGAATACCTGGCCCTTCTGAAGCAGGCCGGCTGCGAGGCCATCCACTACGGGATCGAGACGGCTGATCCAAAACTTCAGAAGGTCATCACCAAGCACCTGGATCTGGATCGCGCGCGCAAGGCCATCGCCGCCACGAAGGCCCACGGGATTAAAGTCCACCTCTACATGATGATGGGGATACCCGGTGAAGACCGTGAGTCACTGGCGCTAAACGCCCAGTTCGTTGCGGACACAAAGCCGGACGGCATCGCCTGGGGTTTCCTGTTTCCGGAAGTCGGAAGCCCTCTCCATGCGCGGCTCCGGGACGAGAAGAAACTGACCGTGGCCGATTGGGCGGAGTACCGCCGATTCGACCGACTGACCTTCAAGCACGACACCTACCGCAACATCGACGATCTCCGAAAGGCAGAGCTGTGGATGATGTGCCGGTACCGGAAGGCCCTTTCGTATGATCCGGCACTCCCTGCTCGATCGCGCCTGGCCTATTTTCTCTACTCCCTTCTGGGCAGCATGTACTACGTTTGTTGGGACACCATCAACAGATATCCATCGCTCGCCGGATTCAAGGACCGACTCAAACACCGGTTTCTCAGGGGAGTCCGCAGAGCCCTGCCGGGACATGCCGAGCCGCTGTGAATTTGGCCGTCGCCCTGGTCATTCTTGCGGCGTTCGTTCTCCGAATCGTTCCGAGGATGGTCCGCCCCTACGCCGTACCATCGGACACGTACTACCATCTGTCCGCTGCGGAGGGGATCCGCCGGAATCGCTTCAGAATTCCGCGGTTCCTGCCCGGATACGGACTGCGCACGCCCTTCGACTATCCCCCGCTTTTCCACTATCTCCTGGCCTGCCTGCCCAAATCGCTCCGGGAAAAAAGCGAACGGTACTGGGGTCCGTGCATCGACACCTTTCGCATACCGCTCCTCTATTTCGGAACGGAATGGGCAGCGCCCGGCTGGCTTTCTCCGCGTGATCGCTTCTGGCTGGCCATTCTCATCGCGACGAGCCCCGCCCTCCTTCAAGTAGGGACCGGACCCCGCGCCTACCAAGCCACGCCGCGCACGCTCGCCGAATTGCTGTTCGACGCCACACTCCTGACCGCACTGTGGTCGCTGCACCAGACCTCACCCTTCGCCGCGATCCTCCCCGCGATCTCGGGTGGCCTTCTTCTCCTCACCTCGAAGTTTTCCCTCCAGATTCTTCTCCCGGTATCCGTGGCCGCAGGCCTGGCAGGTCATTCGCCCGGACTGGCGGCGCTCCCTCTCACGGCGGCGATGGCCGCCACATTACTCTCACGAGGCTACTACCTCAGAGTCCTCCGGGGTCAGGTGGGACACCTCTATTTCTTCAAGACGGTCACCTCCAGAAAGTATCCGGGTGTCTTCGAAAAGAATCGTCTACAGGACCTGCTGCATCTCCCGACTCTTTTCAGAAACAGCCCCGGTAAGGCCGCCCGGGTGGTTTTTCAAACCAATTCCTACTTGATCGCAGCAATCCGGCACCCCGCCCTCTGGATGCTCCCGATCCTTCTCCTCGGGGGAACATCCCTCCAATCGGCCCCTTCCGCCCAACTGTTCGTCGCCGTCACCCTCGGCGCTCTGGCGGCTTTTCTCCTGACGTCGCTCCGTCCGTTCCTATTCCTCGGCGAGCCGGAACGGTATCTCGATCACGCGGCGCTGGGGCCGCTGGCCCTGGTTGTCTCTCTAACCCCTTCAACCCGCATCGTAGGTCTCATCCTGGGGTACCAGCTCCTAATCTACGCGGCCTACTTCTTCCTCTTCTTGAAGTTGTTTCCCGACCAGCCCGAACAGCGTCAGGCCAGAGCGGAAGCGGCCGCCTTTCTCCGAAACCACCGGGAGCCCCTTCGAATCCTTTCCATCGGACCCACCTACGAACTCGCCTATACATGCGGTCATGAGATCCTTTTCCCAAGCGGCAACTACTCCGCCGCCTATATGACGAAAACGGAATTCGACTCTCTCTACGTTCTCTACGGTTACCCCCCGCAGGACTGGCGGTCACTCATGAGACGGTACAAGCTGAATGCCGTCTATGCCTCCAAGTCCACCCTGCAACATGCCGGGAGCATCGGTATCCGGTACGATTTTGTCGGCGTTCGACCCGCGTATGAGAACGACCAGGCGCTCATCTTTCTGAATCCCGGGAACGGCGCCTGATGAACCGCAATTCACTGGCCGCCCTCGGCACGGCTTTCCTGTTTTTGCTCCCCCGGTGGTTGGGTCTGGGCCAATCCTACTACCAGGACGACGCAAAGATCCCCTTGATTGTTGATCCCGCCTTCGGGCGACAGGGGGCGAATCCCCATCCGCCGCTCGGCGAGGCGCTTCAGGCCGGATTCGGAGCCATCGCCGGCTACGATCATCTCCGTTGGCTCCCGTTCCTGTTCAGCGCGGGCAACCTTCTTCTGGTGTACCGACTCGCGCGAACGTGGGCCGGTCCAGCCGCGGCAGGATGGGCGGCGTTTGTTCTCGCGGCGACCTTCTATTCGATCCTCGGGTCCACCATGCTCGACGTGGACGGCGCCATCATGCCGTTTTTCGGCCTTCTTGCCATGCTGTCTTACTCCAAGGGCCGCGATACATCGGCTCGCACACTCTGGCGATCCCAGATTCCCACGGCGCTGGCCTGCGCCGCCGGACTGCTCCTTAAGTTTATCTTTCTCCTCGTTCCCGCGGCCCTGGTCCTTGACGCCTTCTTGAGCCGGCCTAAGCTGAACCGGGATCGGCTCCAATCGTTTCTTCTGCCGGTTGTCGTGGGCACCGTGGCGTTCGGCGCCGGGCTGGCCCTCCTGAGGCTGCTCTATGGAGGCTCGGACGTCACACACGCCATCGAGTTCGCAAGTGGGTTCGAATTCTTCAGGTTCGACCGGATCTCGGTCGCTCACAAGGCCTTCGAGTTCATCAAGTGTCTCCTCTATGCCTCACCTTGGGTTTTGATCTGTCTCCCGGCGCTTCGACCACTCTGGAGAACCGCGCGTCCGGCGTTCCTCTTCATTTTGCTCTACGTCCTGGTCCATGCGGTTGTGCTGAGGCTTGAGGGAAGAGCGATCGATCGATACTTCGGAATGACCGTGCCTTTCGCCGCTGTCCTGACGGGCATCGCCGCATCGAACCTCCTGCCCGCACCGCGTTCATGGACGCGAAAGACGGCCGCCGGGCTCTTAGTCCCCGCGGCACTGGCCATTCTGCCGCTGATCTTCCTGATCCCTGCCGGTCGGATCATCCCACTCTACCCGAAGACCGGATTCGTATCGGCCCTTGCCCGAGGCGACTGGACGACACTGATCCCATTCCGCGGTGGAAACGGCCCCGCGGGATTCTACATTCCGATGGGATTCGCCGTCATTTCCTGGCTCCTGGCGTCACTGTCGCTTGCGGTTTTGGTCCTCAGCCGTGGTAGCCGAATCAGAATCACATGCCTTCTGATCCTCGTTTTCCTCGGGTTCTCATACAATGCCGTATTTGCCGAAGAGTTTGCGCTGGGTCTCCGCTATGGCAATCCTAGCCGGCTCGCGAATCGCGTTCTGGGAGAGGTCACATCGATGCGGAATGTTCCCCGCGTTATCACCTACGATGACATTGGCCTGTACGAACTGTCGGTGTCCCGCCAATATGCCGGGCGCTTCTATGGCGTTCCTGAATACTGGGAATCCAATCGAAAAAAGCTGGCGGCGGCACGGGACGCTCGCATCCTCGTCGTCCACTTTCCCATCCTCGATCCCCATGGCCCATACTGGCGATACTTGTCCGGATGCCTGCGACTTCGAGAATGGCGCCACCGGCGGATGGAAGCGTTTCTCGCCGACTGCTCCGGCGCCGCCCTACCGTAGACCCTCGACCAGCGAAAGAAGACTCCCTGCCACGGCGCGGACATGGTGGGGTCGGGCGGCCGCCCTCGCGAGGCGCGCAAATCTTCGGACCTCATGGTCGTCCGTCAGCAGCCTGACGACCCCATCCGCAAAACGCCCCACGTCACCCGGGGGCACGCAGAACGGAGCCAACGGACCTTCAAACAGATCCCCCGTGCCCCCCGCGCTCGTAGCGACAACGGGCAGGCCCATGGCAAAAGCTTCCAGGACGTTCCGGGGAACCCCCGCCCTGAGCGAGGGGACGACGAGCACATCGGACGCCGCAAACCAATTCTTCATCTCCGAATGCGCAACCCATCCCCGGAAGTCCATGACATTCCTCACGCCCAGCCTCGTCGCCTCAGATTCCACGGGCTTCCGCGCGGGACCATCTCCGGCCACGATCCAGCGGACCCCGGCAACGCGCCGCCCCACCCGCCGAACCAATTCGGGAAGGAGCATGCACCCCCGATCGACAGACAATCGATGAGCAAACAGGACCCATCTCCTCCTCACCGGCAGCCGCAGTTTGCTCTGGAGCTCCGACTTCGGGCCTTTCACGGCACCCCAGGGATCCACCCATGAGGGCAACACGGTCACCCGCTCCTCCTTCAGTCCGAACCGGGCTACGTACTCCCTGCGCAACGTTGCCGTGCCCGTGAGAACCAGGTCCGCGGATCGGAGCGCGCCGCGGAGGATCCACCCGCTCCCCCACGGGTCCTCTCTGGCGTAGAGCCAGGGTTCCCCACAATGCCAATACAGTGCTTTCCCCCCCCAGCGCCGCGTCACCCATCGCGCCGCAAACAGTCCCAAGTAAGAGTAATGCACGAAGAAGGTTTCACAGCCCTCCTTCCGGGCCCGCCGGAGCTGGGCCACCGCGCGCATCCAACCCCCCGGCGCGCTCAAGGTCCTCCCCCATCGGCCGGATGCGGCTTCCGGGGCCGCAGACAGGCTGATCAGAACAGCGCCTCCCCTCTGCCGCCGATTCAATTCGCGCACAAGAGCACCCACGTGATCGAAGTGATCGTGGCCCCGAGGATTCTTGTGAGGCAGCACGAAACATATCCTGGGGAGGTCGGTTTTGGATTTCACGGCCCGGCAGTGCTACAGTGTATCAGAGTGACAGCGGGCCACCAGCTCCATATCCTCAACCCGCGCCAGCGCGAGTTGCTCGAACACTTCCAACCCTACCTGCGGGGTCGTATCCTCGATATCGGTTGTCGTGACTTGAATCTTGCACGACACCTTCCATCCGGCTGCGTCTACGTGGGCATGGATACCGGTTCGGGAGGGACCGTCCGGGCCACGGGGGAAGGCCCTTTCCTTCCCTTCAAGGATCGCGCCGTGGACGTCACACTGGCCATCGCCGTTCTTGAACACGTGGATGACCCCTATCGACTCTTCGGCGAACTCGCTCGCATCACACGGCGCACCATCCTCATCAATCTACCCAATCTCTACGAACTGTCGTATCGTATTCGATACCTCCTCGGACTATCGCCCAACGGCAAATACGGCCTACCACCCGACCCCCCCGCTGACCGCCACAAGTGGTTGCTCAGTCACACCGAGGCCGCTCGGTTTGTGCAGGCCGCCGCCGACCGACACGCCCTGACGATCACCCGGTCGTTCCCCTCGTTCCGCCGATATTTTCGTCTCTTTGAACGCCTCTCCCTCCGGTGGCCGAACGCCACGGTCTGGGAATCCTGGTGGGTTCTGGAGCGGTCCTCAGCCAAGCCTAAACCGATCCCGATCCGCTAGGAGCGTGTTGGGATAGCTCAAATACCCTGAGTCAATCGAAGGGCTCACCACGAACGGTACTTTGAATCGAATCAATATATGCCGCTCGCCCTGAGCGCCGTCGAAGGGTGGAAACGGAACTATCCCAACACACTCCTAGGTGATATCCCGCACATAGCGGGCCACAATCGCCGGGATCCATCCCGATGATCCTCGGCACGACTACCCAACATGTCACCCAAGATTCTCGGTCTCCCGTTGTCAATCGAAGCGCACGGTCTGAGATGGAGTCCTATTGTTATGTCAACATGTTAACGCGCCCGCCTAGCACCATGGCACAGGGTTTGCGCAAAACGCGTCCAGAGGTCAATGCTTCTCTGACTGTATGACGGGAAACACGACTCTGAATTGGAATGGCTCCACGATCCTCATCACAGGAGGGTCCGGATCTCTCGGCAGCTTCCTGGTCGACTATCTGCTCGAGCATCGCCGGCCCAAGCAAATTCGCATTCTCTCCAACGATCCCGCGGAACAGTCGGCCCTCAGACGGAGGCTGGAAGACGATCGAGTGGCCTTCTACATTGCCGACATCCGCGAGCCCGGTTCTTTGGCGGACGCTTTGTCCGGCGTCGATTTACTTGTCCACGCCGCGGCCCTGAAAGACGTATCGGCTTGTGAAGCCAGGCCCTTCGACGCTTCTGAAATCAACATAGCGGGATCCCAAAACGTTGCCCGCGCGTGCATCGAGGCGGACGTGAAGAGCGCCCTCCTGATTTCGACCGACAAGGCGGTCAACCCCACCACCGTCTACGGAGCAACCAAGCTCTGCGCCGAGCGGGTCTTCGTCGCCGCCAATTTCGACCGCGACCACTATCGCGCCACGCACCTTTCCGTCGTCCGTTTCGGGAACCTGGCCGGGACGAAGGGGAGCGCCATCCCCGTCCTCCTCGCCCAGCGGCGAAAAGGCACCCTCCGGCTCACCGATCCGAAAATGACGCGCTTCTGGATCTCTCTTGAACTCGCCTCTGCCTTCATCGTTCAATGTCTTGAATCCATGGAGGGCGGCGAAGTGTTCGTCCCACGCACTCAGAGTGTGCGCCTCACGGATCTGGCGGATACCATCGCTCCGGACGGCGATGTGGCCTGGGTCGGCGCCCGGCCCGGCGAGAAGATTCATGAAGTCCTCCTCGCCGCGCAGGAGAGCACGCACGCGCTGGACCTCGGAAGCTTTTACGTCATTCAGCCGCACAACCCTGCCTGGACGTGCGCGAACTGGAAGAAGGGACGCCCGCTCCCCAGCGGATTTTCATTCCGCTCGGACCTGAATGATCGCTGGGTGGCGGCGGAACAGATTCAGGCGGTGGTCAGCACCGTCCGCTGACGGGGTTCCGAACGATCCGGATGGCCCCGCTCCTCCGAGCGTAGCGCGCACCGCACGCACACGGCTTCCCCGGTGTCATGCGCCGATTGCACCGGCACACGTAGCCCTTCCGGGTCGCTGGATTTCCAGCCACCAGCGCGTACGGCTCCACGTCCCGATGGACCACGGCGCCGGCCGCGACGAACGACCATTCACCGATCTTCACACCGCACACAATCGTGGCGTTGGCGCCGATGGTGGCCCCACGCGAAACGTGAGTCGGCAGAAACTCTTCCCGCGGAGTCTTGAATCCAGGCATGGAGCGGGGTCGTCGATCGTTCGTGAACACGGCAAAAGGCCCAAGGAACGCGCCATCCTCCACGGTCACGCCCTCCCACAGGGCGACGCCGTTCTTGACCGTGACATGATCCCCCACCACCACGCCCGACTCCACATAGCAGTGCTCTCCGATATTGCAGTCTTTCCCGATCCGGGCGCCCTTCATGACGTGGGCGAAGGCCCAGACGCGGCTTCCCGCTCCAATAGAACGGCTCTCCACGAAGGCTTTGGGATGAATGAAAACTCGGGCTGACCGCTGACCGCTGATCGCTGATCCCTACTTCAGTCGGATGTCCTTGATCTTGTCCCCGCGCTGGATCGCCCTTACGATGTCCATGCCGTCCGTCACCTGCCCAAGTACGGTGTACTGGCCGTCCAAGTGGGGCTGGGGGCTGAGACAGATGTAGAATTGACTTCCGTTGGATTCCTTCTTGGGATTCACCATGTCCGGTTGCCGGGCCATTCCCACCGTTCCCTCCACGTGCTTGTGCTGCGTTATTTCCGCGGGGATGGTGTAGAACTCCGGTTTCGCGTCGCTCTCTTTGACCGTGTTGGCGGCCTCGATCCCGTACTTCCCAGCCAGATCATAGCCCGGGCCGCCCGTACCGTCCCCACGCGGGTCCCCGCCTTGGACCACGAAACCCGGCTCCACCCGGTGGAACGTCAATCCGTCAAAGAAATCCTTCTTGACCAGGGTCCGGAAGTTGTCCGCGGTCTTCGGCGCCTCCTTGTCCGCGAGTTCAATGGTGAAGGATCCTCTTTCCAATTGGACCACGGCCTTCCTCTTCTTCGCGCACCCCGAAGCGCCCACGGCCAACAGGCCCAGCATCAATCCCGCCACCCATGTCCGATTCAGCATGTTCATCCTCCTTACCTTGATCCGTGATTCAACCGCTTGAGCAGGAGCGAACTCGCCTTGAAAGTGAGCATCCGCCGGGGCGGAATCTTGAACGCGACGGGCCGATTCGGGATTTTCACACTGCGGGAATCCCGGCTCTTGACCTGGAAAATGCCGAACCCCCGGATCTCCACCCGCTTTCCCTTCTTGAGAGACCCGACCAGCTCCTCGAAAGTCCGGTCGACCACCATCCGAACCGCCTCTTTTTCCAGATTGGGATACTCGCGTGCCAGTAGGTCCACCAGATCGCTCTTGCGCAAGACTCACTCCAGATTGAGGACGGAACCGAAAAAGAAGAAATTCTTGAACGCCCGGGCGGCGAAACGGTCTTCAGGCTCGCCGGTGAGCCAGTCCAGGAGGCTCGGACGGGGCATGGGCGGCCGAACGACTTCCGGCTCACCCTCGATCGAAAGCCGCTTTTGGAGCCACTCGACCGCATCATCATACGATCCCAATTCATCCACGAGACCGAGATCGAGCGCCTGGGCGCCGGAGACCGGCCGTCCATCGGCGATCACCGCCAGGGCCTCGGGTGTCAGCCGCCGCTCGGCCACCACGTCGGACAGGAACTGTTTGTGAACGTCATCCACCAGCTTCTGAAGGACGTCCAAATCCTCCTCCGACGGGGCGCGCAGGGGCGAGGCGAGGTCCTTTCGGGCCCCGCTCTTGATGACCACCGGATCGACATGGGCCTTGGCGAGAAGGCGCTCCACATGGGTGTATCCGAGAATAACCCCCACGTTTCCGGTCAGCGTTCCGGGATTCGAGAAAATTCGAGTCGAAGCGCTCGCCACATAGTATCCACCCGACGTGGCCATGTTGCCGAGCGACGCCACGACCGGCTTCTCAGCCTTGATCCGGCGGATGAGGGAGTAGATTTCCTGCGAGGGCCCAACGGCTCCCCCTTGTGAATCGATCCGGAGAATGATTCCCTTGACGTCTTCCCGGCGGCCGAATTTCTTCAGCCACTTCGTCACGTAATCCGAATCCACGATCAGGCCGTCGAGATCGACGCGCGCCAATTTCTTCCCGCCCCCCATGCTCAACATCGCTCCTCCGTGGCCCCGGTAGGCCAGCCACAAACCGGCGATGAACAGCGCTGCGAGAGCCGACGCAAGAACCAGTCCCCCGATCCTCGCGCCTTTCTTCACGCCGGAGTGCCTCCCTCCTCCGTGGCGGGAGTGGTTTCCGTGGGGGTTGGCTCTGCATCTCCCCCGGCCGGCGCCGGCTCGCCCCCGCGATCCTCATACGACTTGACGCTGAGCTCCATCCGACGCTTCTTGACATCCACATGGATGACATCGGCCATGACTTCGGCACCCAGATCGAGCCCCTTCCGGCCTTCCCCCTCCGCGCCCCGCCCCATTTGAGACGTCCGGACCAAGCCCTCCACGCCGTCTTCCAGTTCGACAAAGACGCCTTCCGGCGAAACTTCGCTCACGATTCCCTTCACGCCCGTGCCGGGCTTGTACTTGTCGGCCACATTGTTCCACGGATCACCCTGAATCTGCTTCAACCCGAAGGTCATCCGCTTCTTTTGGCCCTCGATGCGCAGGATCCGCACCGTGATCTCCTCGCCCTTCCGGAAATTCGCGGCAGGCTTAAGGTCTCGACGGTTCCACGTGATATCCGAATTGTGAACGAGGCCGGTGAGACCGTCCTCCAATTCAACAAACAATCCAAAATCCTTCACGGCACGGACCACACCCTTCACATCCATCTTCACCGCGTAGTGTTCATCCACCGTGTCCCACGGGCTGGATTCCAATTGTTTCAAGGTCAGAATGATCCGGCGCTTCTCCACGTCCATGAACAGGACCATAAAGTCCTTTTCGTCGTCCTGGTTCAGCACCTCGGAGGGATGTTTGATCTTTTTGTCCCAGCTGATTTCCGCCTTCGGAAGAAGGGCTTCCACATCGGGTTCGATTTCGACGATCGCGCCGAAGTTCGACACCTTCGTCACCTTGCCGTGGACCACGGAACCCTTGTTGATCCGCTCGATGACGTTCATCCACGGATCCGGCAGGAGCTGCTTGCGGCCCAAGGTAACCTTCCCGGTATCCGCATCCACCTTGAGGACGACCACCTCCACGTCCTCCCCCGGCTTCAGCACGTCGCCCGGATGGCGAATGCGACTCCAGGAGATGTCCCGGGTGTACATGAGCCCGTCGATCCCGCCCAGATCCACAAACACGCCGTAGGGCATGATGTTCTTCACCTTCCCGGTCAGTTTCTTCCCCGGATGGATCTTGACGATGATCTCCTGCTTCATCTTCTCTTTTTCTTTTTGCAATTGGGCCTTGCGCGAGAGGATGATGTTCCGCTTGTCCGGATTGAAGGCGAGGATCTTGAATTTGAACGATTTACCGACGTACGCGTCGTAATCTTTGACGGGATAAATATCCACCTGGGAGCCCGGGAGGAAGGCCGGCCCTCCGATGTCCACGAAGAAGCCGCCCTTTACGCGCTGGGTGATGACCCCCTCGACATCTCCATCCCGTTCGTACGCCTCTTGCAGATCGGCGATCATCCGGGCTCGCTCGGCTTTGACGTGCGAAAGTTCGATGCCCCCCTCGTCCTGCAAATTCTCCACGAGCACGTCCACTTCATCGCCCAGCTTCACTTTCAGGACCTTATTCATGTCCATGCACTCGGAGATGGGGACGAAGCCTTCGGACTTGTATCCGACGTCGACCAGCACGCGGTCGTGCCCGATCTGGACGACTTTTCCCTTGACGATCTGGCCGGGGCGGATCGACGGCACGCTCTTCTCGAGGAGTGCCTCGTACTGCGGATCGACTTCGAAATGTACGCTCATGGTGTCTTCGAGGGGGCGTATGGTAGCAGAAAATCCGCCGCATTCAACCCCAAACGTTGGCGAACGCGCCGTTCAAGCCGATCGATGACTTCCTGCTTGCTGAGGCGGGTCGTCCGGATGAAGAGGCTCCCAGGGGTTTTTCGGAGCGGGGCCAGCGCGCGGGATCGATCCCGGCGGTCGCGCGAGCGAATGTCCGATTCGATCACGCGCAACAAAACCCTTCGGCCGCCCGCGCGCAGTTCCTTCGCCCGCCTGCGCGCGCGCTCGGTGACGCCCGCCGTCAGATAGATTTTCACCTCGGCATCGGGGAAAACCACGCTGGCAATGTCTCTTCCTTCCATTACGACGCCGGGATGATAGGCCATGCCCTTCTGCAATGCAACAAGGGTTCTCCGCACCTCCGGAAAGGATGACACCCGAGAGGCCAGGCTCCCCGCGGCCGAGGATCCCAGCGACGCGGTCACATCCCTGCCGTTCAGGACCACCTTCCCCGCCCCTCCCCCCACGCCTGGAACGAGCCGAATGCGACAACCCCTCAGCGCGGTCGTAAGCGCGGACCCATCGTTGAGCAGAGCGAGTCGATCCCTGAAATACAATCCGACAGCCCGATACATCACGCCCGTGTTCACGTATTTCAGGCCGAGCCTTCCCGCCAAGGCCCTGGCCACGGAGCTTTTTCCCGAGCCGGCCGGGCCGTCGATGGCGATGACGATTCCGCGCCTCATCGCGACACCAGACCGTTCAAGACCCGGGGAAATGAAGGAAAGGACTTCTCGATGCCGGGATGTCGTATGAGCGTGTCACCCACCGCGCGAAGGCCCACCACCGCCAGCGCCATGGCCGTGCGATGATCGCCGCATCCATCCAATTCCGCGCCCCGGAGGGTTCGGCCCCCGATCACGCTCCACCCGTCGCTCCGCTCCTTCGCCTCCGCTCCCATCGCCGACAGCCCGCCAACCAGGGAACGGATACGATCCGTTTCTTTTACTCTGAGCTCGGCCGCGCCTTTCAGGATCGAGCGGCCCGGTGCAAAGGCCTGCACGGCGCCCACAAGAGGCAACTCATCGATGAGCGGAGCCACGTCCTCGGGTCTGATCTGGACCGGCCTCATCACTCCACTGCGAACCCCGATCGTTCCCCAAGGTTCCCCACACGATTCGCCCTCCGGAACGATCTCCGTCGCCGCCCCGGCCCTTTCCAGAAATCTGACAAAGGCGAGTCTTCCGGGATTCAGCAGGCAGCGGCGTATTCGTACGGCCGAGCCCGGCACCAATGCGGCGGCGGCCAGGATAAAGGACGCTGAAGAGAGATCGCCTGGAATCTCCATTTCGCCCCCCTGGATGTTGGTACCCCCGGACAAGGTGATGGCCTTCCCCTTCCGGCCAATCCGCACACCCTTGCCGACCAGCATCCGCTCGGTGTGATCACGAGTCGGTTGCGGCTCCACAACCGTGGTCCTTCCTTTGGCTCTGAGACCGGCCAGCAGCACGGCCGACTTCACCTGGGCCGAAGCCACGGGCATGCGATATCGAATGCCGCGAAGAGGGCCACCGGAGATGACCACCGGGGGGTAATGTCCCCCCTGGTTGGCCCATACCTTCGCTCCCATCTTGCGGAGTGGAATCGCAACGCGGTCCACGGGTCGTTTCCGAAGTCCTTCGCCGGTCTCGATAATGGCCGGAAACGGACAGGCCGCGAGAATTCCCATCAGGAGCCGGAGCGTGGTCCCCGAATTCCCCGCCTCCAGCGGAACCGAAGGCGGCTTCAAACCTTCCCAACCTTCTCCATACACGCGCACTTCGTTTCCTTCGCCCTCCACACGGACTCCAAGGGCACGGAGCGCGCTCTTCGTTCGGGCCACATCATCTCCCGGCGGGAGGTTGCGAATAACGCTGGGACCGCGTCCGATGGCGGCTAGGAGCAACGCACGATGAGCAATCGACTTGTCCCCTTCAAGCTCGACATCCCCGCGGAGGGGCCCCGATCGGCTCACACGAAGGGAGCCGTCCGGTTCAATCCCAATCATTCCGTGATCTCGCGGCTCGCTTGAGGAATTTCTCGATCTCCTCCACGGGTCGGTCCAATAGCTCGGCCAATTGCCCCAGATTTCTAATCACACTCTCGATCCGCGGGCGCAGAGCCCCGGCGTTCATCTTGAGGAGCGAGGCCCACATGGCCGGAGGGCCGGCCGACACCCGCGTCATGTCCTTGAAACTCCCGCCGGCCAGTTTCCGAATGGCATCCTGCCTCAACTCGCCGGCCGCGACCTCGGAGAACGAGAAGGAGAGCGCATGCGGTAGGTGGCTGATGAGAGCGACCAGATCGTCATGCTCGGTCGGAGACATTTGGATCACCCTCGAACCGACCTCCTCCCACATCCCGACCACGGCCTTGAGCGCATCGGGGCTTGTGGAATCGACCGGGGTGACGACGCATGCGGCTCCATCAAACAGGCCGCCCTCGGCCTGTTCAACCCCTGACCGCTCCTTGCCGGCCATCGGGTGTGCCCCCACAAATCGGCGTCCCTCCGCGTGGGTGGCGAACCGCTGTACGATGCTTCCCTTCACGCCTGCCACATCTGTAACCACGGCAGCTGGGGGAAGGACCGACGGCTCCAGAAGCAAAGCCGCCGTTTCGAGAATCCGGTCGGGTGGAGTACAGAGAATGACGGCGGATGCATCCCGGCACGCCCTCCGAAGGTCGGTGTCCATCGCGTCGATCATCTTGTGGTCCACGGCCCACTGAAGCCGGTCGCGATGGCGCCCGACGCCCACGATCGTTCCGGCCAGACCCCGAGCGCGGAGGGCCAGCCCGAGCGATCCCCCGACCAGCCCCACGCCATGGATCACGACCCGCTCGAACAACCTTGATTCCATAATAGGTGACAGTATACTGTTATTGCATCAAATAGAGTATACTGTCACCTATTATTCAAGAATTGAGGCCAGGGCATTCACCAGCCGCTTGCTTTCAGCCCTCTTTCCCACCGTCACACGAAAGCCGCCTGAAATTCCGAACGACGCGGTATCTCTCACCCAAATGTTTTGCTGCGCCAGGCGTTCCACCAGCCGCGATGCGCGCCGCGGTGGAATCACCAGAAGAAAGTTTGCCTGGGAAGGAACCACCCGCAGCCCCAAGCGCCGGAGCTCCGATTCCAGAAACAGTTTTTCCGATTGATTGCGCTTCCACATCGTGGCCTGCCAACGCCGGTCTCTGATCGCCGCCGCCGCTGCCGCCTGCGCCACCCGATTGACGTTGAACGGTTGGCGAAGTTTATTCAGGACCCCCGCCATCGCCTTCTCGCACACCGCGAACGCGCAACGCAAACCGGCCATCCCGTGACTCTTGGAAAACGTCCGCATCACGATCAGGTTGGGATGTCGCCTCCGCAGTTGCATTCCATCCGGGAAGTCGCCGGCCTCCGGATACCCCCAGTAGGCCTCATCGAGCAGTACGATAACGTGGGTGGGAAGCGACTTGAGCAGATCTGAAAGCTCACGCCGGGGGATGTAGGTACCGGTCGGATTGTTCGGATTCGCCAGCACCACAAGGGCGGTTCGCTCACAGACCTTGGCCCGGACGCGGGATATATCGTATTGATAGTCCACCAGGGGGAAGAACACCGCTCTCGCTCCACAGGCTCGGGCGGCGATCTCGTAGTACGTGAAGCTGGGGTGCGGCAGAAGCGCTTCTTTGCCGGCGCGCAAGTACATCCGAAAAATGAGGTCCATCAATTCATCCGATCCGTTTCCCAGCACGACCTCCTCGGCTTGGACTCGGAGCACTCGGGCGATGGCTCGCCGTGGGTCGGTCGCCCACTTGTCGGGGTAAAGATGGAGCGATCGTAAGGCGCCGGCCGCCGCCCTGTGCACGGCCGGTGACGCCCCGTAGTTGTTCTCGTTACCCGAGAGCCGCACGAGGTCCCCTCGCGGTTTGCCGCGCCGCTGGCCCGGCTGGTACTCCGGCAGCCCCCGTATCGCGTCGGCGACCCCGGACAGCCCACCGTTGTTTTCCATCGTCCTGCCGGTGCCCACGCTCCGCTTCTGAAGATTCAGACAGGCCGTGATAATTTCGTGAAACACGTTTTGAAGACCCTCCGCCGGAAAACTTCCATCGCCCGCGGAAAGCAGCCGCCGGAAGATTTCCTCCTCTCTCGATCCGGAATAGAGAGGACGCCCCTTGTGTTTCTTGACCTTGGCGACGGCCGCCGCCCAACGCGCCCGCTCCTCCAGGAGGCGCAGGATTCGAAGGTCCACCTCGTCGATCCTGGATCGGAGGGCCTTCAGCGATCGGACCGTTCCGGGCATGACAGCCCCGCTCACGAGCCGGAAGCCCGCCGTTCGGCGCCAGGCACCGTCGACGACTCCCCCGCTCGTCTGCAACGAACGACGATCTCCCCTGCCAGGCGCTCGACCGGAGCCTGCGCGTCGATGGCTCCGCTCTGGATCGCCTCCCTGGGCATTCCGAAGATGACGGCCGTTTCCTCGGACTCCGCAAGCGTCTGCCCGCCCAGCCGTCGAATTTCCATCACCCCATGTCGACCGTCATCCCCCATCCCCGTGAGAACCACCCCCACGGCTTCGGCTCCAAAGACCTCGGCCGCGGATTGGAAGAGGCGATCCACGGAGGGCACGTAGCGGTCCCCCGGCCCCGTCCGCTCCAGTTTCACGAAGGGCCGCTCTCTCGTTCCCGATACCCGCGCGTGGAAACCGCCGGGCGTGATCAGCACCTGCCCCGCGCGGGGCAATACCAAATTCTCGGTCTCTCTCACTTCCAAGGTGCAGACCTTGTTCACGCGCTCCGCGAACGCCTTCGTGAACCCGGCCGGCATGTGCTGCGCCACGAGGACGGGTGCCGGAAGATCCCCCGGCAATCGGGACAGCACCGTTTGGAGGGCGGTGGGTCCGCCCGTGGAGGCGCCTACCACCACGATTCGCCCTTCGCGGCGCGCGCCGGTGGACAACGGCGCGACCGCCTCGGCCGACCGCGGAACTTCCCTCCGAGTCAGTCGGCACACCTTGTCCATCGAGACCATCCTCGCACCGAGAATTTTCTTCACCAATTCGCTGTGTATGCCGTACAGATCGGGCGAAATCTGGTTCTGCGGCTTGGCTACGAAATCGATCGCGCCGAGTTCCATCGCCAGGAAGGTCGTCTGGCTGTCCGCCTTTCCGCTGACGACGATGACCGGCGTCGGTCGTCGATTCATGAGAATCCGCAGGAAGGTGAATCCATCCATCTTCGGCATCTCCAGATCCAGCGTTACCACGTCCGGCGATAAGTCGAGGGCCTTCTTGAGCCCCTCCTCCCCATCCCGCGCCGACTCCACGACTTCGATCGACGGCTCGGATTCCAGCATTCTTCGCAGCACCCGGCGGTTGTAGGCGGAATCATCGATGATCAGGACTTTGACGCGAGCGCCGTCCATCAACCCAGTGCCCGTGGTCGGCCCGGAGGGTCGCCGGTCCAGCGGATCCTCCGATGGGTGTGGGGCCTCGGGGGACGGCATCACAGCGGCTTCCGGTAGACCAGATCGTTCGTCAGCTGCACGAATTCGAATCCCGTGGACAGGTTCATCAAGGACTCCGCATGGCCCAACAAGAGGTAGCCTCCGGGAACGAGCTTGTCGAAGAACGTGTTGACGACTTTGCGCCGGGGCTCCAGATGAAAATACATGATCACATTCCGGCAGAAGATGACGTCCATTTGAGGAAGGAGCGAGATGCGGTCGCAATCCAGAAGATTCACGTGGGCAAACTGTACGGATCCCCGCGCGCGGTCGATCAGCCGGTACCGCGCTTCCTTTCGCTCAAAGTATTTTTCTTTCAGGCTCGGCGCGATGGCGCGCATGGAGGACTCTCCGTACAATCCCGCGCGGCACACTTGGAGGGCGCGCTTGCTGATGTCGTTCGCCGTGATTTCCTTCTTCCACGTCTCAAGGCGGGTGTCCTCGCACAACAGGATCGCCACCGAATACGGCTCCTCCCCCGTGGCGCAGCCCGCGCTCCAGATGCGCATGGCGCGCTCGCGCCCCCTCTTCCGCTGGATGAGGTCCGGCACGATTTCCTCGGAAAACGCGCGGAGCTGGCTGGGTTCGCGGAAGAAATAGGTTTCCTTCGTCGTCACCGTTTCCACCAATTCCTGGAGCTCCTGTTCGCGCCGCTCGTCGTATTTCAGGAGGTAGTAGTAGTCGAGGAAGCTCTTGACTTTGAGGTGCTCCGCATTCCGGCTGAGGCGCATCTCGACGATGGTCTTCGCGCCGTTCTCGAAGAAAATACCGCAATAGTCCCGGATGAAATCCCGGATGAGACCGAACTCCTGGTCGGTCATCCGGAGGGTGGGCAGCCCCGGGAAACTCATGCCGATGCGCCGCGCCCGATCTGGGCGGCCACCCGCTGGATTTCGTAGCTCTTCTCATGGCGGGCCATTTCCTTCAGGAAATCCTTCCGCAAGACCCGGCCCGACCGGCCCACCCATCTCAACCAATCCAGTTTGGCTTCGTCCCGCAGTCCGCCCACACGACTTCGAACATCCACGCACGTCGGATCGATCCCGTATCGCTCCAGGATGCGAACCGCTTCCAACTGAACGCGGGGTTCCGAGTGGGCCAGGACCGGGCCCAGGCAGCGCAGGGCGTTCTTTCGATTCTGCCTCGCGAGTACTTCAAAGGCGAAAATGACCACGGGCCCCATCGGATCGAGCAGGGCTTTCTCCATGAGGGCCGATCCCGGAGCCTTTACCGCAGCCCCCACCGTGACCAAGCCGCGCAATGCTTCCAGCCGGACCCAGCCGCTCTTGTCGTTCAGCATCCTGACCAGGGCCTCGGTGGCTCCCCGTCCGCCGGTTTCCGACAGGATCCTGCAAGCGAGCGAGCGATTTTCGACGTCATCATCGTTGAGGAAGGCCATCGCCTGTTCCCTGGCCTTCGGAGGAGAGAGGCGGGCCAGCGCCGCCAAGGCCTCCCGGCGAATGCCAGGCGACTCGTCCTTCAGCAGCATGACCAGCTTCGCCAGGTGCTTGCGAGTTCCGCAGTGGCCGAGGAGGCGCACCACATAGACGAGCGACGCCCGATCATCCCCGGAGAATCCCTTTTCCACGCCCTCCAGGACCTCTGCCTTGTGCGAACCGCAGAGCCGGACCAGGCCGTCCAAGATGCTTTCTTTGACCGACTCCTCCGATTCCGAGCACAGTTTCTCAAACAATCGCGCCACATCGTCTCGCCCAGCCAGGGCCCCGAGGGCCCTCGCTGATGCCGAACGGATCAAGGGATCCGGATCGTCCAGCCCCTTTTCCGCCAGCGGCCGGCTCTCCGCGACGCCGAAGGCGGCGAACAGGCGCAAACAGAAGGCCTGTTTCTCCGGCGAGACGGCGTGAAACGCCAGAACGAGGCTCCGGACGGCATCCGGGCCAAGCCCCCGGTAAACTTCCTCCGCGACAACAGACCCCTGCTCGCTGGATACCAGTTGGAGGATGTGTTTTGCGAATTCCTTGAGCCCGAGCACGGCGGCCAGCCGGGCCGCACCGAATTGAAGTGGGGGTTCTTCGGATTCCAGCCATCGAGAAAGCGCGAGAAATGCCGCGCCGGGGAGAGACGCTTTGGCGGCCTTTCCCAGACTCGGCCGCGTTCGGAGCATGCGATCCAGGGCCAGCAGCGCGGTTTGGCGAAGGGTTTCGTTCGGCGCGTCGAGGAGGCGGCATACTTTCCGCATGGCGGCTTCGCTCGTGTGAAGCCCAAGCAGACGAACGGCGGGCTTGGCCAGAAGCGGATCCGCCAGGAAACCATCGAGCCTGTTCAGGGGAAGATTCGATTCCTGATCCGCAAGCGCTTCGAGGACGGCCAATCGCACGAGCGGCCGCAAGTCCGCCTTTCGGACTTCCTGCTTGAGGATCGCCTGGGCACTGCGGCTCCTGATCTTCCCCAAGGCCTCGGCGGAGGCAAAACTGACGTTCTCGTCCGCATCCTTGAGAAGGTTCGCCAGGCCTTTCTCCGCTTCCCCACCCCCGATGTCTCCCAGGATATCCGCTGCAAATTTCCTCACGTCTTCATCGCTCTTGGCCGACGCCTTTACCAAGGCGCGCACGCTCGGCCTCCCGACGCGAACCAAGGCCTCCACGCAGGCGTTTCGGCATCCCGCGTTTTCCTGGGCATGCAGACCCTCGATCAGCCCTTCAACGTAGACCTCGGGGTGAATCGCATTCGTGATTTTTTCGACGGCCGCCTTCCGGACGCGCCAACTGGGGTCGCCCAAGGCGGCCAGAAACATCGACTTGTGCTTCTCCTCCGGGGGGAGAGACGTTACGGCCTGCCAGCGCTCTTCTTCGCCCCGATCCGCGGGGAATACGGTTTCACGTTCCATCGACAACGCCCTCGAACTTCAACACTTTATATCATCCGAGCCTGTACTTGACCAACACGACCCCCGCGAGGAGGAGGGTCCCCAGCCACGACCGGTATTCGCGGTTCTCGCCCAGCGCCCGTTTCATCGAGAAACGTTCGTGACACGCCGGAGCGCGCCGCAGCGGCAGGAATCCGTACACGGCCTTCCGGTAATGCCGATACGCCTGGCCGAATGCGGAAGCCATCTGTCTTTCTTCCTCCGCCGCCGCAAGCCCGTATAGCATCGCGAACATTACCGAGAAACACGGAATCACCCAAGTTCTCCCCGAGGCGATCGAGAGCCCCAGCCCCAGGAGGAAACTCCCGACATACAGCGGGTGCCGCACCCAGCGGTAGGGGCCCGACGTGGTGAGCGCCGTCCGTTTGCGCAAGTATCCTCCGGCCCAGATCCGAATGGCGTGGCCCAAAAGCACCAAGACAACTGCCGCCGTCAAGTGCACTTTCTCGGGTTTCGCCGTGACGGCCACAAGCATGAGGAAAACATTTCCGATAGCCACCCGTTTCCGCACAAGAAACGAACTGAAGGACGCACCCGTAAAGGGTGCGGCTACCTTCCCAAGCGCGGACGACGCCAGCGGGTAGGCGCAGGCTTCAGCCTGCGTCCGAGGCGCGGCACCCATCTTCTCCTCCCCGGAGCCGAGGGTTTTCAGCAACGCGCTGCTGGAGTGATCTTTTGGATCGCCCACGATCGCCACGCGCGCGCCGATGGCCCGATCCGTTTCCCTCTCGGGCACGTTCTCCGCCGTGTAGTCCGTTCCCTTGGCATGCACCTGGGGTCTCAAACGCCGGAGAACCCCCTCCACGTTCGCGCCTGAAAACGGCACGACGTGGTCCACGCACGCCAAAGCGGCTATCACTTCCATCCGCTCCGCCAACGGTTGCGCCGGTCTCCCCTCGCCTTTCATCGCGCGCACGGATGGATCGTCGTTGATCGCCACAACCAGGAGATCCCCTTCGCGCTTCGCGCCCTCGAGGTACCGGACGTGTCCGACGTGGATCAGATCGAAGACGCCGTTCGCAAGAACGACGGTCTTGCCCTCTTGCCGAGTTTGCTCGCCCACACCTCCCAAATCCTCGATCCGAAGGATCTTCTCCGAGGTCATCACTGCTGGTAGGCGCGGGCTTTATGCCCGCGTTCGAAGAGCGCACCCGTAAAGGGTGCGGCTACCCACGCGGAATATGCCATCTCCGACAGCCCATGGGCCGACCGCCCGCCGACGCGTCCACGCCGTCGACGAACGATCGTTCTCAGGCGTTCAGCGCCAGCTCGGGGCCGGACAAGTCGAATCGCGGGTGGCGCCTGCGACGGACTTTGGAGTCCACCAAACCGCTGATGAGGATCGGAAGGGCGATGGTTGAATCACAATACACCTGGATCTTGCGCGCTCCGCGGGTGATTTTTCCCCACGACTGCGCCTCTTCAAACGTCGCGCCCGACAGTCCTCCCCATACCGGCGAATCCTGCGTGATCTGCACGGCGTATTCGTGCGCCGTGTCGCCAAAGCCGATCCACTGCGAGGTCACTTGGGCCTGCTGGACGAAATTCTTCGCCACGCCCCCGCCCAGGATGAATATGCCCGTCCCGTGACTCTTGCCGCAGATGACGGCGGTCTCCACCACATCCGCTATGGTATCCACGCACAGTTTCAGGCCCAGTTTGGCCTGTCCGAAGCCCAGCGCGATTCCCAGCGACGAATCGGCGATCGCCGGACAGAAGACGGGCACCTTGGCGCGATAAGCCGTCGACAAGATGCTCGGGCGTTTCTCCAACTTGGCCAGTCGCTCCCCCAGCAGGTAGAGGAACCGACGCGTCGAATAGCGCTGCGTGGGATCCAGCGATGACGCGAAATCGGCCACGATCTCATCCACGAAATGATACTCCCGCTCGTTCCCGAAGGTGTCATACACGCGGTCGACAAAATGGTCGCGCAGCACCATGTCGTCCACCTTGTCCGTTCCCTTCCAGTGCGTGCCGCCGAGGCTGTTGACGATATCGTGAAACAGGTTGGCCCCGGTGGAAACCAGACAGTCGATGTACCGGTTGCGGATCATGTGCATGATGATCTCGCCCATGCCCGCGGGCGTCATCGCGCCGGAAAGGGCCATCATGATCGTCACACGGTCCTGCACCATTTCCCGAAGGATGGCGAACGCGCGGGCCAGATTGCGCGCTTGGAACGAGACGTCCTCCATCCGCTCCAACACGTCGGCCACACCATCCGCCTTCGGCTCGAACGGGACGATGGGAGATCTGAACCACCGCTTGGGCCGTTTCGCCTTGTGGGAAAGGTCGTTATAAACCGTGTGGATCTCTTTGGCTTTTTTGACCGGCATCAATCCTCCCAATCGGCAAACACGGCGGCCGACAGAACCGTGGTCCACTGACCTTCCCGGCTTCCCACCGCCGATTGCGTGATGTTGTGTGTCCGGTAGACCTTGCCGCTGATCCGCCAGATTTCCTTGTTCTCATCCCAGCTTTTTTCCGGGTCGAAGCTCGCCCCGACGATCGTCGCCAGCATTCCCGCCGCCAGGTCTTCCGCGTAGTCTCCGGCCTTTTTCTCCGTCTCGCCGTAACTGTGATGCTCCGACAGGTATCCGTATTGGCGACGGTCCTTCGGCAGCGCGAGCCCGATCGAGGCCGCGATGAGCCGGTTCGGCTCGTTGCTGTAGGATTCCGCCAGCACCACGTGGACGATCTCCCCGGGTTCGAGCAACTTGACGCCCTCGTGCCGAGGAATCAGTTTGCATCCCGGCGGGTAGATGCTCGTCACGCGGACGAGATTGTACCGGGCAATATCCGCATCGCGGAGCGCCATCTCGAAGCTGGTCAATTTTTCCTTGTGACGACCAACGCCTTTGGTCAAAAACATTCGTGTGGGTATTGGCATTCCATTCTCCCTTTTAGATTAGAGCGGGCACGCGTTCTTCGTGCGCCACCAGATGTTTTCTTCGCACCGCCCGTTCCACGAGCGGCAGGGTCCTGTCGAGCTTCGCCACGTGACACACCGGCGCGCCGGGATTCACCAGCGGAAGCGTCGTCGCTCCGATGACCAGACCGGTCAGCGGGCTCCGGATCGTGCCGAATTCTCGGCCGAAAGGATTTGTGTTCAGCGCCATCTCTTCCCCTTCATATACCAGATCGCCCGGTTTCTTGTAGAGAATCAGTATCCCGCCCTTTTCCGCCCGGATCCATTCCGACTTCTTCACAATGATCCGAAAAGCCGGCGTCACCTTGGTGCCCGTGATCATGCCGAGTTCGATCATGACGTTTCGGATGCCCTCCACCCCCTGGCGTATGAGTCCGTCTTGAAATTTCTGGCTCTCCCCGGCCTCGTAGAGGAGGGTGGGAACACCCGCCGCCACCGCCGCCCGACGGATGGATCCTTCCGAGCCGCCCGCGTCGATGATGATTTCCTCTCCGAACGCCTTGGCCAGACGCCGCACCCACGGGGCGTGCAGGTCGCCGCGCACATGCGGCAGGTTCGTACGGTCCGTGGCCGCCGTGTGCAGATCGATCCCGCAATCGCAGTGACGGATGATGTCGTTAAAGATTCGGTGCGCGATCCGGTCCGCCATGTGACCCGACGGATTCCCCGGGAAGTATCGGTTCAAATCCCGACGGTCCGGCAGATATCGCGTTTGATTGAGAAATCCGAAGCGGTTCACCACCGGAATCAACACCAGGGTTCCCCGCAGGTCCGCGGGACGGGTCCGGCAAATCATCTGCCGCACCATTTCCACGCCGTTCAGTTCGTCCCCGTGGACCGCCGCCGTGACAAACAGTGTGGGGCCGGACGACTCTCCCGCGATCACCGTGACCGGGATCGTCGCCGCCGTCGCCGTGTAGAATTCACTGACCTTGAGATTGATCTCGTAGGTTTCTCCCGGCTGAATCGTCGTGCCGGCGATCCTAAGCGGCTTTTTTTCTTTCCTTAGCCTTCTCAGCATATTGCACCGTGTACTCGATGATTTTTCTGGCGACGTCCTGCCCCGTGGCCCGCTCCAGCCCCTCGAAGCCCGGTGACGAATTCACCTCCATCACCTTGGGCCCCGACTTCGATTCAATGATATCGACGCCGGCAATGTTCAACGCCAGCGCCCGGGCCGCGGCCACGGCCAGATCCCGATAGCTTTGCGGAACATCCACCGCCTTCGCCTCACCGCCCTTGTGAATATTCGAGCGGAATTCGCCCGCCCGCGCAATCCGCCGGATGACTCCGATGACTTCTCCGCCCACGACCAGCACGCGAAGATCCTCGCCCTTCGATTCCGGCACGTATTCCTGGATCAAAACCTCCCGACCCAGGTTCCATACGGTGTCCAGGAGGCCTTCGAGCGAGCCCCTTGAATCGGCCATCATCACGCCCACACCCTGGGCGCCCTGGATCAATTTCACGATCACCGGCGTCCCGCCCACGAGTCCGAGGATCTGATCCAGGTTCCGCGCGTCCCGGCACATGATCGTGCGAGGCACGGCCACACCGTTCATGGCCAGGATCTGGAGGCAGCGCAGTTTGTCACGCGACGCGATGATCGATTGCGAGGAGTTCACCACCGGCAGGCCGATCAGTTCCAGTTGTGAAACCGTCGCCAATCCGTAATCCGTGATGGACGCGCCGATGCGCGGCAAAACCACGTCCGGCGTTTCCAGAGGCTTGTCCTTCACGTAGATCGCGCCCGCGTCCTTCGCCACGACCACCACGCACCGCAACGGATCCAGCACCATGACATGGTGTCCCAGTTGAAGCGAGGCCTTGGTGAAGCGGCGCGTCGAGTACAGCGTTCCGCGGCGCGACAGGATCAGGATCTTCATCGGTCGGATGCCCGGGCCTCCCGAACAACCTTCCGATGCGATGGGGCTTCAACAAAACGACGGGTAGAGCAGTCGAGGTATTTCACGATTCCGACAAGCGCAAGAGAATTCACATCGATTGAATATCGTCTGCCCATCTCTTTGTCAAGACTCAGTGAAATAAAACACGTTTTTTCATACAATGCGCGCATGAAGAGATTGACGGCACTCGCCCGCTGCGCAGGCTGAGCGGGCAAGATCGGTCCAGGGGACCTGGACACACTGTTATCTTCGCTCCGTTTCTATCGGGCGCCGGGAGTTTTGTTCGGCGTCGAGACACGGGGGGACGCGGGAATCGTCCGTCTCCGACCCGACCTCGCGCTGCTCTTCACCGCCGATTTCTTCGCGCCGGTTGTGGACGACCCCCGGGCCTATGGCCGCATTTCGGCGGCCAATTCCCTCTCGGACATCTGGGCGATGGGCGGAACGCCGATCGCCGCGCTGAATCTCGTGGGGTTTCCCGATTCGCTTCCGAAGACCGTCCTGCGCGATATCCTGAGGGGCGCTTCCGAAATCTGCGCCGAGGCCGGCGTTTCCATCGTGGGCGGCCACTCCGTGCGCGACGAGGAGCCCAAGTTTGGACTCGCTGCGGTGGGAACGGTTCACCCGAAGCGCGTGATCCTCAATTCCACGGCCCGGCCGGGCGACTCGCTGATTCTGACCAAAGCCATCGGCACGGGAGTGGTGACCACTGGCATCAAGCGAGGTCTTGCGCCCGCCTCTGCGATCCGTGCGGCGGTGGCTTCGATGGAATCACTCAACCAGACCGCCGCCGATGTCATGAGCCGGTTTCGTGTGCATGCCTGCACGGACGTGACGGGATTCGGTCTTCTGGGCCATCTCCACCGCATGGCGCATGCAAGCCGGTGCGGCGCACGAATTCATTTCTCAACGATGCCCATCCTCTCCGGGGTGATGGAGCTTCTCCAACGCAAGTGCTATCCGGGAGGAACGCTGGCCAATCTGGGTTTCCTTGAAGGAAAGGTGTCATGGGATCTCGATGGGCCGGTCTATCGCCGGCTCCTCGCGGATCCCCAGACCTCGGGTGGACTCCTCATGGCTGTTCATCCGCGGGATGCCTCGAAACTCCTGGCCGGCTTGAGAAGGAAGGGAATCGTGCAATCACGCATCATCGGTGAGGTAACGTCCGATCCTCGCCACCGCATACAAGTTCTTGCCTGAGATGAGGGTCGCCTTCATAACCAATCCCGACGGGTGGGAGGTTCCTGTCTACGCTGAGGCGCTAAGAAAGGCCCACCACTCCATGGTCGGCGTGCTCGCCCCCCTCTCGCCAAGGCCGCTTTTCGCTCGAATCAGACGGAACCGTGCCGCGGGACGCCGTCTCCTCCGACGCTCCGAGAGGGCGATCTTGTGGGCCGCCTGGTCGGCCCGATCCAGGCGCTTCCTTCGCGACCATTCCGCGCTACGAGCCTACTGCAAGAAGCACAAGTTCCCCCTGATCCTCGTGTGGTCTCTGTCTTCCGCGCGCGCTGCGAAGTTCCTTCGCAGACTGAAACCGGACCTCCTTTTCTCCGCCTCGCTCAGCCATCTCGTTCCACAGTCGCTCCTCTCCGTCCCACGGATCGCCGCCGTCAACATTCATGGTGGACTGCTTCCGGAATACGGTGGGCTGGACTCCGCCTACTGGGCACTTCAAGATCGGCAGAGCAACGCCGGGGTGACCTTCCACACCTTGACCGAGCGATTTGATTCGGGCCGGATTATCCTTCGCCGTTCGCTCACAGTCCGTGGCACTCCCACGCCCGATGCCCTCGCCGAAAAGTTGATCCGACTCGCCGCCAAATCCCTTCCTGAATGCGTCGATCGGATCAAGTCCGGCCGCTTTGAAACTCAGACGCCCGTTCGATCCCGCCTTCGACCCAGGCCGGCCCGCTAGGCGACCGCTCTTCCTCTAAAGACCCTCCCCCACAAATACACCAACACTCCTCGTAGGGGAGCGCCTTCAGGTGCTCCCAGTTCGGGAGGGTCTAAAGACCCTCCCCTACCCGTAGGGGAGCGCCTTCGGGTGCTCCCAGTTCGGGAGGGTCTAAAGACCCTCCCCTACCCGTAGGGGAGCATCTTTAGATGCTCCCTCTTGGATGCTCCCTCTTTCGGGAGGATCAAAACGGAATTTCTGCTATCATGACCCTGATGGCCGACAAGAAAACAATCACGATTTACGGCAAGGCCGGCTGACCTTACACCGCGTCGGCCCGTGAGGATTACGGGCGCAAGGGGTACTCGGTAATCTATTTGGACGTGAAGCAGGACAAGGCCGCCTTCTCGACATTTCTTGAACTCTCCAAAGGTCGCCGCGACGTCCCGCTGATTCTTGAAAACGATCAGGTCACCATCGGCTACGGAGGCACCTGAGGGGTTTGATTCCCCGCGGCGCGGGGATTTAATAGCTCTTCCAATCGCCGTCCTTGGAGCGCAGCGGAAAGGGCGGTGCGGGGACCACGCGGGCTGAAGCCCCATGCCACGGAGGGTATGGGACCATGATATGTCGCCGCACCACGGATGGTGCGGCATGGAACATGGCCCGCGCCTACCAAGGAGCCATTCCTCCGGTAGCCGCACCCCCATGCCAAGGACGGCATGGGGCCATGAAATGTCGCCGCGCCACGGATGGCACGGCATGTAACATGGCCTTTAGGGTGCGTCTTCGGACTGCGACTAGGCCGGCATTTTCAGGATCGCCCAGCCCTTTCGCCAGTACTGGACGCACGAGACGATCGTACACGCGGCCACGGCCCAAGCCGAGACCCGGACAGCCCACACGAATTCCCGGAAGGGCCATATCTGGGCGAGCAGGATGAAGCCGATCAGGCAGATTTGGAGAAACGTGTTCGTCTTGCCCACGAACGTTGGCACGATTTCGAACACTTTGTGCCGGATGTACTTCAGGAAGGCCGCGCCTCCAATGAGCAGCAGATCCCGCCCGAACACGAGAATCACCAGAGACCACCAGAGAAATCCCTTCCAGGCAAAGGTGAAGAACAGCGCATTGACCATGAGTTTGTCCGCCAGCGGATCGAGCAGGCTCCCGAGCCGCGTCCGCCGCTTGAAGTTCCGGGCGATGTATCCGTCCAGGTAGTCCGTCACTCCGCCCAGGACCATGAGGAGAAGCGCATTGTCATAGCGGTCGCGTTCAATAAACACGATCACCACCGGGATCAGAAGGATCCGGAAGAGCGTGAGGAGGTTGGGGATGTTAAACAAGGAACTCGACGGCCCGGTTATGCCGAAGGATCTCCACGTGTTTGCGGTGCAGGCGGGCCTCCACCTCGACTCCGCCTGCCGAGTAGCGGGTGTTCAGGACGTGCCCGGATCCGTACAACATGGAAAGCAGATTCTTCCCCTCGCCGCGGACTCTTATGGTCACATGCACTGTTTCTCGATCCAACCACGCCTCAAGGGCGAGCACCAGGTCGTCCAGCCCTTCCCCGGTGGAGGCGGATACGCCGATTTCCGCACCCCGCTCCGACGGCCGGTTTTCGCCCAGCAGATCGATCTTGTTCAGGGCCATGATCGAAGGTTTGTCGGCCGACCCAATTTCTTCGAGTACTGAACGGACCGCCTCCCCGTGTTCATCCCGCATCGGGCTGGAAGCATCGACGACGTGAAGCAGGAGGTCCGCCGCGCCGAGCTCTTCGAACGTCGCCCGGAACGCCTCGACGAGCTGATGCGGCAGCTTGCGGATGAATCCCACCGTGTCCGAAAGAAGCACGACCCGCCCCGAGGGCAGCTTGATCGCGCGGGTCATGGGGTCCAACGTCGCGAAAAGCTGGTCCGCCACGAATGCCTTGCCCACCGTCCCGTGTCCATGTTTCTTGATGAGCGCGTTGAACAGGGACGATTTCCCCGCGTTCGTGTATCCGATCAGCGTGATCCCCGGCAGCGGGACGTCTTTGCGGTGTCCGCGTTGGATTTGCCGGCGGTCCCGGACACTCTCCAGCTCCCGCTTCAGCCAGGCGATCCGGTCGCGGATGACTCGGCGCCTCATCTCCAATTTTCGTTCGCCGGGACCGCGCGTGCCGATGCCGCCGCCCAATCGTGAAAGTGCGCGATCGCGTCCCACCAGACGAGGAAGCAGATAGGTGAGTTGGGCCAATTCCACTTGAAGTTTGCCCTCCTGCGTGCGGGCCCGCTGCGCAAAGATATCAAGGATCAGCCCCGTCCGGTCCACCACCTTCGCCTCCCACGCGTCCTCCAGGTTTCGCTGCTGCATGGGAGTGAGATCCTGATCCACAATCACCAGGTCCGCCTGACGCATTTCCACTTCGCCCCGGATGGCGTCCACTTTTCCCGAACGAATGAAGCTGCCGGCGGCGACCGTCGATACTCTCTCGATTTCCTTCCAGATGACTTCAGCGCCGGCACTCGCCGCCAGATCCTCCAATTCGGACATGGAATCCTCCGCGCGGAAGACCGTTTCGCGTCCCCGGCGGACTCCGAGCAGGATCGCCCTCTCCCTAATGGCTGGTGGCGGATGCGTCAGGAAGGCTCACGCTGGCGTCCAGGGCGTAGGTTCGAAGTATTTTCTCCAAGTCGGCATCCGGATCGATGGCAAAGAATTCCGGGAGCGCCACGGCGCGTTCCTTCCCACCGAGGGTCAGAAGCACCCGAACGCGGCACGACCCCGGATGGGATCGAAACAGCGTGGCCAAACGTTTCATACGCTCACCGTCCATCGTGCCAAGATCGATGCGGATTGTAAACTCGCCCCGACGCGATTGTCCCTTCTGCCTTAACTTGAGCATCATCTTGTCCAGCGTGTCGACGTCCCTCGCCACCAGGCGGACGCGCTCGCTTCTCCCCCCCGCCGGCTCATCCGCATCGGGCCGACCCGCCCCGTTGGACTCCTTCCCTCGCCGGCCGCCCGCCTCTTCAAATTCAAGCGTTCCCACCACCACCACGGGTTCGTTCTTCTGGAACAGCAGGGCGGACGCCTGGAGATACACCTTCGGCCAGACGATCACTTCCATCGCCCCGGTCATGTCTTCCAGAGTCACAAAGGCGTAGAGATCGCCGCCCTTGGTCGGCCGTTCCTTGATTTCGGATACCATCCCTGCGATCCACACTTCCCGTCCTTCGGTCATCGTCTCCAAGGAGCCGATGACGGTTACGTTCAATGCACGCAACTTTTCCAGGTACTTTTCCAACGGATGGCGCGTCAGGTAGAAACCGAGCATCTCTTTTTCGAAGTTCAAAAACTCCTCTTCGGGCCACTCCGCCGCGGCAGCCGACGCGCCATGGGCTTTGCCGTTCCCTCCGAAACCGGCCGCCCCGCCGACCACGGGCTCCGTCGTCGCGAACAGGGCCACCTGCGCTTTGGACGATTTCGCGCGCCGATGAATGTCCTCGAGCAGAACGTCCAGCGATGAGTGGAGGGGGCGCCGACCCTGTCCCATCGAATCGAATGCGCCCGACTTGATCAAGCTCTCTACCGCCTTCTTGTTCACTTTCGACAGATTCACCCTCTCCAGGAAGTCCTGAAAGGTTTTGAACGGGCCGCTCTCGCTCCGCGATTGCAGGATCGATTCGATCACGGCGGAACCGACGTTCTTGATGGCCGTGAGACCAAAGCGGATGCCCCCTACTTTCCCCCGCGGCACGTCTTTCGGCGCGACGACCGTGAAATCCGCCTCGCTATGGTTCACATCCGGCGCGAGGATGACGATTTCCATCCGCCGGCACTCCTCGAAGTGACGGAGGATCTTGTCCTTCTTCCCGATCTCGGCGCTCAAAAGTGCCGCCATGTATTCCGTCGGGAAATGCGCTTTGAAGTAGGCGGTTTGATAGGCCACGGCGGCGTAGGCCGCGGCATGCGACTTGTTGAACGCGTAGCCCGCGAACCGCTCGATGTTATCGAAGAGCCGTTCCGCGTCCGCGGCTGCAAGTCCACTTTTCCCCGAGCCGTCGATGAAAGGCTTCTTGAGCGCTTCCATCACGGCGCTATCCTTTTTCGCCACGGCCTTTCTCATTTTGTCGACTTGAAGCGATGTGAATCCCGCCAGCTCCTTGGCGATGCGCATCACCTGCTCCTGGTACACCATGATGCCGTAGGTGCTCTTGAGGATCGGCTCCAGTTTCTTGTGGTCGTACGTCACCCTCACGCGACCATTCTTGCGGTCGATGAAGTCCGGGATGAGTCCCATCGGACCCGGCCGATAGAGCGCGACGATGGCGATGATATCGTCGATCTTCTCCGGCTTGAGACGGCGGATCACGTCACGCATCCCCTCGGATTCGAGTTGGAACACCCCGAAGGTCCGACCCTCGGCAAGCAATTTGTACGTCTCGGGGTCGTCCGGTGGAATGGCGTCGATCCTCACCTTGATCCCCCGATTCTGCTCGATCATCCGGCACGCCGTGGAGATGACGTTGAGCGTGGTCAGCCCGAGAAGGTCCATCTTGAGCAGTCCGATCTTCTCGATCGGCTTCATCGAATACTGCGTCGAAATCTCTTCCGCGTTCGATTTGTAGAGCGGCACCTGATCCGTCAGCGGCGGACCCGAAATCACGATCCCGGCGGCATGGACGGATGCGTGCCGGAAGAGCCCCGTCAGGTTCCGCGAAATCTCGCACACTTCCTGGAACTCTCGCCGGCCTTTGACTTCGTCTTGGAGCACCGGGTTGGCCTTGAGCGCATCGTCCACCGTCTTGATGTCGGGGGCGCGAGGGAAAAGCTTCGCGAATCGGTCCACCTCGCCATAGGCCAGGCCCATCACGCGACCCACATCGCGGACGACCTGCCGGACGCCCAGCGAGCCGAACGTGATGATCCGGGCGACATGGTCGTCACCATATTTCTGAATGACATAGCGGATGACCTCGTCGCGCCGGTCGTCCTGAAAATCGATGTCCATATCCGGCATGCTGATGCGCTCGGGATTCAGGAATCGCTCGAAAAGAAGTTCGAACCGCATGGGATCGATGTCGGTGATCCGGATGCAGTAGGCCACGAGCGATCCGGCCGCCGAGCCGCGTCCCGGTCCGACCATGATCCCCCGTTCCCGAGCGAACCGGATGATGTCCCACACAATGAGATAGTAGTCGCTGAACTGCATCTTCTTGATGACGCCCAGTTCCATTTCGAGGCGGTCCTTCAATTCCGGGGTACGCTTCTCGTACCGTTCGTCCAACCCTTTTTCCGCGAGTTTCCGGAGGTAGTCGTCGGCCGTCAGCCCTTCCGGAACGTCGAAATTGGGAATCTGGATGCGGCCCAGTTCCAGCTTGAGATTGCACCGCTCCGCCACGGCCATTGTGTTGGTGAGGAACGCGGTGTCCTGCGAGAAGACCTTCTCCATTTCGAGAGGATGCTTCATGTAGAACTGGTCCGACTGGAACTTCCAGTGGTTCGGATCGCGGATGGTCTTGCCCGTCTGGATGCAGAGGAGCACTTCGTGCGCGAGGGAGTCCGGCGCATTCAGGTAGTGCACGTCATTGGTTCCCACCAGTTTGGCGTTCAATCGCCGCGCGATGGAGATCAGGCCGTTGTTCACCTTCCGCTGCTCCGGCAGTCCGTGGTCCTGGATTTCGATGAAGAAGTTTTCGGCGCCGTACAGGTCGCGGTACCACGCCGCCGCCACGTAGGCCTCCTCCTCCTTCCCCTCCTGAAGGAAGCGGCAGACTTCGCTGTTCAGGCATCCGGAGAGACATACCAACCCTTTCGCATGCCTTTGGATGAGTTCCTTGTCCACGCGCGGCTTATGGTAGAAACCTTCGGTAAAGCTGCGGGTCGATAGCTCCATGAGATTCCGGTAGCCCTCGTCGTTGCCCACCAGGAGCGTCAAGTGGTTCGCCCCTTCGTAGTGGCGCGTTTCCTCGGGCAGCCGCTCCGTGCGCGAGCGCGGGGCCACGTAGACCTCGCAGCCGATGAGGGGCTTGACGCCCTGGTCCAGGGCGCGGGCATAGAAATCGACCGCGCCGAAGAGATTTCCGTGATCGGTGATGGCGAGGTGCTTCATCCCCTGCGCCTTGACGGTCTTGAGGAGACCGTCCACAGAGCACGCGCCGTCGAGCAAACTGTACTGGGTATGGACGTGGAGGTGGACGAATTCTTTCTGACTCATGAAAACCTGCGTCCCTGCATCGGCAACCCGCTTGCAGTCGTATCAGAACCCCGCCCGCCGGGTCAAGCGGGATCGCGGCTGCCTACTCCTCTTTCGGTTTCTCGTGCAGGTTGAAGGCGCGGTGGAGGGTACGGACGGCCGGCTGGCCGAACTTCTCGTCCACCACGACGGAGATCTTGATTTCGGAGGTGCTGATCATCAGGATGTTGATGCTCTCCTTGGCGAGGGCGTCGAACATGCGCGAGGCCACGCCCGAATGGCTCCGCATTCCGAGGCCGACCATGGATACTTTGGCGATCGAGGTGTTTCCCTCCACTTCACCCGCGCCCACGTCCTTGGCCACCTTCTTCACCACGTCCATCGCCTGCTTATACTCGTTCTTCATGACCGTGAACGTCAGGTCCGTGTAGCCGTCGGCGCTCACGTTCTGCACGATCATGTCCACCACCACGTTCGCCTCGGCGACGGGCCCGAAGATTCTGGCCGCGATGCCCGGACGGTCCGGCACCCTCCGGATGGCGATTTTCGCCTCGTTCTTGTTGTAGGTAATGCCGGTGACGGCCTGTTTCTCCATGCGGCTATCCTCCTTCACGATGAGCGTGCCCGGCTCATCGGAGAAACTCGTTCGAATGTGCAACGGGACCATGAATCGCTTGGCGTACTCCATGCTCACGGTCTGCATGACCTTCGCGCCCAGACTGGCCATCTCGAGCATCTCGTCGTACGACACACGGTCGAGCTTCCTCGCCTCGGGGCAGAGGTTCGGATCGGTGGTATACACACCGTCCACATCGGTATAGATCTCGCAGACCTTGGCCTTCAGGGCGGCTGCCACGGCCACGGCGGTGGTGTCCGATCCTCCGCGCCCCAGCGTGGTGATTTCCTCCCCGCTCTCCGTGACGCCCTGGAAACCGGCGATCACGGGGACGGCGCCCTTTCGGAGATCCGCCACGAGTTTGCGCGGGTCCACTTTCACAATCCGCGCTTTGGAATGGATGGTGTCCGTGACGATCGGCACCTGGTGACCCAGGTAGGAGCGGGCTTTCAGGCCCGCTTGGTGAAGCGCCAGCGCGAGGAGGCTGATCGAGACTTGTTCCCCCGTGGAGACGATCTGGTCATATTCGCGGGGGTCCGGGCTCTCGGTAATCTGGCCGACGAGCTTGACGAGTTTGTCCGTTTCGCCGGACATGGCGGAGGCGACGACGACGACGCGGTTGCCGCTTTTCGCCGTCCGGGCGACGCGGTCCGCCACGGCCTTAATCCGCTCGATGCTTCCGACGGATGTGCCGCCGAATTTTTGGACGATGATGTTTTTTCCCATGGGCTGCGAGGCGGATGCTATTCTAGGCACGCGGGAATTCCCTGACAAGTGTCAAATTATTGACGGATGTGGATTCTCGATGCGGATTCGTCGACCTTCGGCGGCGTAGTCGATCCGGACGCGCATGCAGTCCGCGGGAAGATGGGCCTCGGCCCGCTCCGCCCATTCGACGACCACGATCGCACCCGCGTTCAGGATTTCATCCAGACCGATCGACGCCAGTTCGCGTGGGGTTTCCGCGCGGAACAGATCCACGTGAATCAGTGGTCCCCGCTCCCCGGTTTCATGCCGGTGGACGAATGTGAAAGTGGGGCTCGTAATCGTGGCTGGATCCAGTCCGAACGCGCGGGAGATCCCCTTCACGAAGACCGTTTTCCCTGCCCCGAGCGGGCCAGTCAGCGCCACGACCTGCCCCGGCCGGAGGGCACGACCCACCTCCTCGCCGAGAGCCATGGTTTCCTCGTCGGTCTGGCACGACCGGTCAGCGCCGGGCGGCGCAAGAGCTTCATGGCCTTTCATTTCGCCGTCCTCGGAGCGGAGCGTAGGGGGCACGGCTTGTTTCGATTTCCTTGAACACCGTGGGGAGAAATTCCACAAGATCCATCGCCACGAGTGCGATCTGCCCTTTCGATTCCGCGGCTACGTCGCCGGCCCATCCGTGGAGATAGGCCCCCGCGCGAGCCGAATCAAGAGCCGAGAATCCCTGAGCTAGAAGTGAACCGATCACGCCGGTCAAGACATCACCCGTTCCGCCCGTCGCCATACCCGGATTCCCCGTTGGGTTGATGTGGGCCACTCCTTCGGGCGTCGCCACAACCGTGCGGGCGCCCTTCAGCAGTACGACCACGCTGTGTTTCCTCGCGAACCCTACCGCACTTTCGATCCGGTTGGCCTGCACCTCCTGCGTGGTCGAATGCGAAAGCCTCGCCATTTCACCGGGGTGCGGCGTGAGCACCGTCGACGCCTTCCGCCGCTCGAGAATATCGGGCCGGTCCGAGAGCGCGTTCAGTCCATCTGCATCGACCACGAGCGGAGACTGCAGCGAGGCGACAAATTCGCGGCTGAACGCGGTGGTCTCCTCGCTCCACCCCAATCCGGGTCCCAAAGCCACCGCATCTTTCCCTCTCGAAGCCTCCAAGGCGGCAACGGCGGACTCACGGCAAAGCTCCCCGCCCATCTCCGGAAGGGCCACGGACATCGCTTCGAGCACCAGCGTGTGAAACCCCAGTTCGGCGCTCTCCGGAACACCGGCCGTGACGAGGCCGACGCCCGACCGGATCGCGGCGCGCGCCGCCATGGCGATCGCCCCCACCTTTGATCGCGAACCTCCAACGAGGAGGAGATGCCCGTAGTCCCCCTTGTGGCTCCCCTCAGGCCGTTTCTTAAAGAGTTTGCGCATCTCCGCTCCGGTGGTCATTTCGATCGACGACGGTTCGGAGGCCAAGGCTTCCGCCGGAAGACCGATGTCGACCACCTCCACGCTTCCTGTCTGCTCGGCCCCCGGGAAAAGAACGTGTCCGCATTTCGGCAGGCCCAAGGCCACGGTCAGATCGGCGCGGACGGCACATCCCATGATCTCGCCGGTGGTGCCGTTGACGCCGGAAGGGATGTCGATGCTGACCACCGGCCGGTCCGAAACGTTGATCGCGTCCACAGCGGACGCGAATCGATCCGCCAAGGGTTGTGAGAGGCCGGTTCCGAAAATCGCGTCCACGATGAAATCAGCGTCAGCGAGGTCCGCGTCCGTCAAGGGGGCCCGTTCCACCGCTCCTCCGGCTTTTTTCCAACGCTTCAAATTGACGAGCGCGTCTCCGCGGATCTCCGGGGCATCCGCCAGGAGCCGCACACGCACCCGCGCTCCACGGGATTTCGCCAGCCGGGCCACCACGAAACCATCTCCGCCATTGTTTCCCTTGCCGCAGATGACGACGATTTTCCTCCCCCTGACCGTTCCCCACCTACGCTCAACAGCCGAGATCACCCCGGCTCCGGCGTTCTCCATCAGCTTCAAGCCCGGAATCCCGAGTTTCCGGATCGCCATATCATCGATCCGGCGCATTTGTTCGGAGGTGACGACTTTCATGGGGTGAGAGGCGAGAGGTGAGAGGCGGGAGACGTCGGGAGAATGAGGAGCGTCATGACACTTCCAAAATGATCTCGGCGAAGGCCATTTTGTCCGTGTGTGACAGGGAGAGATGCGCCCCGCTGACTCCCGCCGCGGCGGCCTTCTCTTTTGCGCGACCGTGCAGGACCAGGCAAGGCCGACCGCCCTTCTCACGTCCGACCTCGATTTCATTCCACGCAATCCCACCCCGGAATCCGGTCCCCAGTGCTTTCACGAACGCTTCCTTGGCCGCGACCCGGGCGGCCAGGTGCTGCCCCACGTGCGCCTTCCGCTGGCAATATTGCTGCTCCCCTGGCGTGAACAAGCGGTCAAGAAATCGCTTCTTGAATTTCTTCAGCAGGCGGTCGACGCGCTCCACTTCCACCGCGTCGATGCCCACTCCGAAGATGGCCATTATGGCACTACAACATTTCTTCTGGGCCGCGGTAAGGGAGCAGCTTTAGCTGCTCCCAAGCAGGGAGGACCTGAAGGTCCTCCCCTACGGCATGCAGTTTTCGCACGCATTCCTAGCCTCCCTGTAGGATGTTTACCATTTCACGAACGGCCCGTTCGAAACCGACGAGCACCGCCCTCGCCACGATGCTGAAACCGATGTTGAATTCGCGAATTTCCGGGATCTCCAGTACCCGCTGGGTATTCTGATAGTCCAGTCCGTGGCCGGCGGCAACCACGAGTCCGGAATCCGCGGCCAACCGCGCCGCATCGCGCAGCCTCGCCCATTCCTTCGCCCGCTTTGCCTCCCCCCCAGCGTTGCAGTATTCGCCCGTGTGCAGCTCCACCATGACGGCGCCGGCCGCCTTGGAGGCTTCCACTTGCGATTTTTCCGGATCGATGAAGAGGCTCACTTTTCGTCCACCCTTGTTCAGCTTACGAACGGCACCTGAAATCGTTTTGTGGCGACCGACCACGTCCAGTCCGCCCTCCGTAGTCAGCTCTTCCCGCCGCTCGGGCACCAGCACGCAGAACTCCGGTTTGGCCGCCAACGCAATGCGGACCATTTCATTCACAGCGGCCATTTCCATGTGGAGCTCCGTCTGCACGGTCTGGCGGAGCAAAGTAAGATCCCGGTCTTGGATATGCCGCCGGTCTTCTCGGAGATGTACGATGATGCCATCCGCCCCGGCCAGTTCGGCCAGCGTGGCGGCGGCAACGGGGTCGGGGTATTTCGCCCGCCGCGCCTGGCGGACGGTGGCGACATGGTCGACGTTGACGAAAAGTTTTCTGCGCGTCACGTTTTCCCCCTACGGGGATCACGACGAACGGACACCTATTTCCCGCTCAAGCTCGATCGCGATTTGGTGGGCGAAGGCGCGAGTGAGTCGCTCGTCCTCCCCTTCCACCAGAACGCGCGCGAGCGGTTCGGTCCCGGAGTAGCGGACGTACACTCGCCCCTTTCCGTTCAACTTCGACTCCACGTCCTTAATGGCACGACCCACGGTTGTCATCGAATCGAGAGGACGCTTCTCGCGGACCTCCACGTTTACAAGAGTCTGCGCAAACTTCCGCATGAACTCCTTGAGACGCCCCAGGCTTTTCCCCGAACGGATGGAGATGGCCAGGACTTCCAGGGCCGTTAGAATGCCGTCGCCCGTGGTGTGCCGATCCAGAAAGACAATGTGGCCCGATTGTTCCCCACCGAGGATGATCCCGTCTTTCCGCATCTCCTCGATGACGTATCGGTCGCCCACCGGCGCCGGCACCACCCGGATGCCCTGCGCCCGCATCGCCGCTTCGAGGCCGAAGTTGCTCATGACCGTCGCGACAAACGCATTTCCATGAAGCCGGCCGCTTTGTTTGTAATCCATGGCGCAGATACCGAGCATCTCATCGCCGTTGACCACTTCGCCCTGTTCGTCCACCAGGATCACGCGGTCTCCATCCCCGTCGAGGGCGATCCCGAGGGCCGCGCCGGATTCGCGCACTTTCGCCGAGAGGGCAGCCGGATCGGTGGCGCCGCAGTGGTCGTTGATGTTCATGCCGTTGGGGGAGGCATGGATGGCCGTGACGTCCGCGCCGAGTTCGCTGAAGACCTGCGGGGCCACGCGATACGCCGCGCCGTTGGCGCAATCGATGACGATCTTAACGCCGTTCAGCGAAAGATCCTTTGGAAAGTAATTCTTCAGAAATACGATGTAACGGCCGTTGGCGTCGACAATTCTCCGTGCCTTGCCAATTTGGGAAGGCCGAACGCGATGTTTCTCCAGCTCGTTGCTCAGAACGAGGCTCTCGATCTCGTTCTCAATCTGGTCCCTCAGCTTGAATCCGTCCGGCCCCACAAATTTGATCCCGTTGTCGTGGTACGGATTGTGGGAGGCCGAGATGATGACTCCGGCATCCACGCGCATGCTGGCCGTGAGGTAGGCCACGGCGGGCGTCGGCATTGGCCCGCACAGGAGGACGTCGGCCCCCATGGCGCAGATTCCGGAAGCCAGCGCGTTTTCGAACATATAGCAGGAGAGCCGGGTATCTTTGCCGATCAGGATTTTCGGGTGGCGGCTGTCCCGCCCGAAGTAGTAGGAGGCAGCCATGCCGAGCTTGAGCGCCATTTCCGGCGTCATCGGGTGCTCGTTGGCCACACCCCGAATGCCGTCCGTCCCGAAAAGTTCTCCCACGATCAAACCAGCTTCTTGAGATACTTCCGGATGCCTTCGATCGCGCGGGCGCGGTGGCTGAGCCGGTTTTTCTCGGCCAGGCTCATTTGCGCGAACGTCTTCTTGAATTCCGGAAGAAAGAATAGCGGATCGTAGCCGAACCCGCTCCTGCCCCTGGCACGCGACAGGATCACGCCCTTCACGGTCCCGCTGGACGAGAAGACGCGGCCATCCGGCATGGCCAGTCCGACGGCGCACACAAAATGGGCAACCCGCTTTTCCAACAAGACTTTCTTCTTGGTGAGTTCTCTTAACAATTTGCGATTGTTATCTTTTTCTGACGCGTCGTCGCCTGCATATCTGGCCGAATGAAGCCCCGGCATTTTCCCAAGCGCCTCCACTTCCAATCCCGAGTCCTCACCGAGACAAACCATCTGAAACTTTTGACTCCCAGCCTTGGCCTTCATGACGGCGTTCGCTTCGTACGAAGAACCGTTTTCCTGCATGTCCAGGGTGCCTTCCAGCCCATTCAAACTGACGAAATTTAACGGCAAATCAGACAGTAACGCATTGATTTCACTGAATTTTCCCTCGTTACGGGTGGCAATGAGGATCGTGACGTCGTTGGACATACGGACACCATTATTCAAATTTCGGGTCAAAAATCAATCGGCCAATTATCACGGCGTCAGCGCTGCGTTTCCTTGCTCGCATAATGTCGGATATGATGGCGACGTGCGAAAAAGAGAAATCGTTGTTGCATCGACTCTTCTTGTGCTCACCGTTCTTTCAACTCTGTACGCGGAAGCGCGGCGGACAGGGGATACCGAGTGGTCACACCTCCTCAACCACTGGCCCTTTTCCGCCACGCTGCTCCTGATTCTCCTGACCCACGAACTGGGCCACTTCTTCACCGCCCGATATCACCACGTGGATGCCTCGCTCCCTTATTTCATTCCGATTCCCAACATCATCGGCACGTTCGGCGCATTCATCCGGATGAGATCGCCCATCTTCAGTAAGCGCGCGCTGGTCCACATCGGCGCGTCCGGACCGATTGCCGGCATGGTCGTGGCCGTGCCCGTGCTCATCTGGGGGCTCCAACTCTCGGAAATACGTCCGCTCCCCCAGGAAACAGGGCAATACGCCATTTTCCTCGGCGACAATCTCCTTTTCGGGTGGCTTTCCGGCATGCTCGTAGGTCCCATCCCCGAAGGTTACGACCTCTACCTGCATCCCGTGGCGTACGCGGGCTGGATCGGGCTGTTCGTCACTTCGCTCAATCTGATTCCCGTCGGGCAGCTCGACGGAGGCCACATCGCCTACTCCCTCCTGGGACGACGCTTTCGCCTCGTGGGTCTGGTCACGGTCGCCATCCTCTTCGCACTGACGTTCAAGTGGTTCGGATGGTTTGTGTGGGCTTCCATGCTTCTGCTCGTGATTGGTCTTCGTCACCCCCCGCCGCTCGACTCCATCTCGCCATTGGACGGGAAGACGAAGGCGATGGGCCTGCTGAGCTTTATCCTTTTCATCCTGACGTTTACCCCGAATCCAATTCAGCTCGTGAGGGTGGAGTAGCGCCGGAGGGCCGGCTTCTGGCGCAGGCTAAAGCCTGTGGCCACCCGGTCGATCTGCGTGGGTTCTTGGTAGGCGCACCCTTTATGGGTGCGTCTTCGGACGCGGGCTAAAGCCCGCGGCTACCAGTATAGGAGAGCCGGCCACCCGCCGTAAGCGCACCCTTCAGGGTGCGTCAGATCCTTGCGCGTTTGACCTCGCGGAGCGGTCGGCCGAGGAATTTCTCGGCGACGCGCCGGAAAGCTCCCCCCACATCCGTCGCAAAAATCTCCAAAGAGCCCTTCCCCGAGCCCTCCGCCAGGAGCTGCTTGTCTCCCAGAACGCTTTCCACTTCTTCCGCTACCGCCTCCGCCGAATCCACCAGCAAGACTCCGGGACCCATCACTTTCCTGATGGTCGATTTCAAGAGCGGGTAGTGCGTGCAACCGAGAACCAGCGTATCGAGTCGGCGCTTCCGAAGTGGGAGCAGATAGCGACGGGCCGTCTCCTCTGCAATCCTGCCGGTGCTCCATCCCTCCTCGGCCAGGGCCACGAACAGCGGACAGGCCTGCGCCGTGACGCGGGCGTCCGGTCGCCTTGCGCGCAACTCCCGCTGGTACGCTCCGCTGGCCACGGTTCCGGCGGTTCCGATGACTCCGATCCTGTTCCTCACGGTCTTCAGCAGGGCCTGCTTGACTCCCGGCTCGATGACCCCAATCACGGGGAGATTGAACGTCTTCTTCATCCGATCCAGCGCGTACGCCGTTGAGGTGTTGCAGGCGATGACCAGAGCCTTGATATTCCGGGAGGTCAGGAAAATGGTGCTTTCGACGGCGTAGCGGATGACCGTTTCGCGGGATTTCGTGCCGTAGGGAACGCGCGCCGTGTCCCCCAAATAGATTAGGCGCTCCTTCGGCAGGCGTTCGTGAATGGCCCGGAGTACGGTGAGGCCGCCCACGCCGGAATCGAACACCCCGATGGGCCGCGAATCACCGGAGATTGGGGACGTTCTTGACATTAGACTTTACCTCGGCCGTTCACGTTCGGGGGTACTCCACTTCTACGAGCGCGAGCCCCCGCGCCGGAGCTGTTCGGCCCGCTTTCGACCTCTGTTTCTTCTGCACAATTTCCCGGATCCGCTCAGGCTCCATTCGCCCAAGGCCGACCTCCATCAGCGTGCCTACGATCACGCGCATCATCTGCTTCAGGAACCCGTTCGCGGTCGCTCGGACTCGAACGACGCTCCCTTCCCGATCAATCTCAATACGGCTCAGGTCCCGCACCGTCGTCTTGACCGAGCTCCCCACGTTTCGGAACGCGGCGAAATCTTTTCGACCCACGAGCGCGGAGGCGGCCCGCCGCATGGCCTCCACGTCCAACGGCATGGGCACGTGCCAAACGTAGCGTCGATCCCTCAGCGGACGCTTCGGAGCATTCCAGATCGCGTATTCGTAGGTCTTGGCCACGGCCGACTTGCGCGAGTGAAAATCGGGACTGGCCTCCGCCACATCGTGAACGACGATATCATCCGGGAGTACCGCGTTCAGTGCCCGCCGAAGGTCATCGGGTTTCATCCTCGAATGCGCATCGAAGTGACTGACGTGGCAGTTGGCGTGGGCGCCGGCGTCGATTCGGCCGCACCCGGAAACCCGCACGGGCTCGCCCAGCAGCTTTTGCAGGCTTTCTTCAAGCACGCCTTGCACGGTACGTCTCGCTTTCTGGATCTGCCACCCGGAAAATTCGGTTCCGTCGAAGGCCAACGTCACCCGGATCCTGCGCTCCGCTTCTCTTATCCGAGAAGCCTCGCCGTCCCCTTCGCTCCGCTTCACGGACGGCGAGACGAGCCGGCGTGAAGACTTTTCGCCGCTTCCGGGGCGAAATACGTCAGGATCATGTCCGCCCCCGCACGACGAATCGCCGTCAACATCTCCAACATCACGCGTTCCTTCTCGATCCATCCCTTCGCCGCAGCGGCTTCCAGCATGGCGTACTCTCCGCTCACGCTGAAGGCAGCCAGAGGCAGGTCGAATTTCTCCCGAGCCCTCCGGATAATGTCCAAATAGGCCAGAGCTGGTTTGACCATCAGAATATCCGCGCCCTCCTCAACGTCCAACTCCATTTCCCGCATCGCCTCGCGGGCATTGGCCGGGTCCATCTGGTACGCCCGCCGGTCTCCGAATTGGGGAGTCGATTCCGCCGCCTGGCGAAACGGGCCGTAGAAGGCCGACGAAAACTTTGCGGCGTAGCTCATGATGGCCACTCGTTCAAAGCCGCATCCGTCCAGCGCCTTTCGTATGGCTCCGACGCGTCCGTCCATCATGTCCGACGGGGCCACGATGTCCGCCCCGGCCTCCGCGTGCGAAACGGCGACGCGGGCTAGGATCTCCAGCGAGGGATCGTTGAGAATCTGAAATTCCCTGCCCTTCCTCGCCACAATGCCACAGTGCCCGTGGGAGGTGTACTGGCAGAGGCAGACGTCCGTGATAACGCAGAGCCCCGGAGCCTTCGACTTAATGTCCGCCACCGCCCTCTGGACCGATCCGCTTTTCGCGTAGGCTTCGGTCGCCCGTTCGTCCTTCCGGCTGGGAACACCGAACAAGAGCACGCCGGGAATGCCGAGCTTTTCGGCTTCCTTCGCCACGCTTCCGATCTTGTCCACCGAGTAGCGAAACTGGCCGGGCATGCTGGGAATGGGCCGCTTGATGCTTCGACCCGGCTCAACGAAAAGGGGGTAGATCAGATCCGAGGGTGAAAGGCGCGTCTCGCGGACGAGCGTCCGGATGGACTCGCTCGACCGGAGCCGTCTCAGACGGGTGGTGGGGAAGGCCATTTTCAGCTATCAGCCTTCAGCCATCAGCTCTCAGCCTTTCAAGCACTTCTTTTCTTGCTGACGGCTGATCGCTGACTGCTGACCGCTTGCTAATTGATCTCCTGAATCAAGCTCCGCGCGATGACCATTCGTTGGACCTGCGACGTGCCCTCGTAGATCTGCGTCACCTTCGCATCCCGCATGAGCTTCTCGACGGGGTATTCCTTTGAGTAGCCCAAACCGCCGTAGATCTGAACCGCATCGATAGCCGCCTTCATGGCCACGTCGGACGCGAAGGCCTTGGCCATCGAGGCCAGCTTCGAATTCCGTTGGTCATGGTCGATCAGCCAGGCCGCCTTCAGCGTCATCAGGCGGGCGCCTTCGATCTGCATCCCCATGTCCGCCAACATGAACTGGATGGCCTGAAACTCGGCGATCGGCTGTCCGAACGCCTTGCGCTCTTTGGCATAGCGCGTGGAATACTCCAGCGCCGCGCGCGCGATGCCCACCGCGCCGGCGGCCACGCCGGGACGCGTCCGATCAAATGCCTTCATCGCGATCTTGAACGCCTCGCCCTCGGCACCCAGGCGGTTTTCCGCTGGAACCTGGACATCCTCGAAACTGATCTCCCGTGTGTCGGATGCTCTTTGGCCCATCATGTTTTCCTTCTTGCCGACCGTGATCCCCTTCAGCTCCTTCGGAACGATGAACGCCGTCATCCCCTTGTGCTTCTGGGATTTGTCCGTGTACGCGAACACGACGTAGTAGCTCGCGAGACTCGCCCCCGTGATGAATCGTTTAGTCCCGTTCAACACGTACACGTTTCCTTTCTTGACCGCTGTGCTCTGGATACCCGCCACATCCGAGCCGGCCGCCGGCTCGGTAACGCAGTAGGCGGCCAGCATAAGTTTTTCGGTCAGCGGCCTGAGCCATTGTTTCTTCTGCTCATCCGTTCCCGCCACAAGGATCGGCTCCATGGCCAGGTTGGTGATGTTGAGCGTCGCATGAATGCCCATGCAGGCGGCGCAAATTTCTTCGGCCACGATGCAGTCCTCGATGGAACCGAGTCCCAGCCCTCCGTATTCTTTCGGAATGCGATAGCTGACCAAGCCCAGTTCCCAGGCCTTCTTTGCAACGTCCATGGGGAACACGCCTGTTTCATCGGCCTGGGGAGCGCGCGGGAGAACTTCCTTCTGCGCAAATTCGCGCGCCAGGCCCCTCAATGCTTCTTGTTCCGGGGTAAATTCAAAGTCGATCATAGGGGCGGAGTTTATCCGCTCACCTCATTCTGTCAAGGGCGATCCTACCATGTGAAACGAAACGTCATGGGGGGAACCTTGATTTGTTTCGCCAGAAAGGGAGTGCCGGCGAAGACGAGCAGGGCCTTGTCCGCGGAGCTGTAGCTTTCGAACGGCCCTGCTTCGGTCACATTCGGCATATGCCCGGCGCCGACATTCCCCAAATAGAATTGGCCTCCCCCCGGCAAGAGGGACCACAGCACGGCCGGCGTCACGCGATTCCGACTTGCGTCCAGATCGTCCCACTCCACGTGCAAGCCGGGATCATCCTGCGCCTCCCCGTCATCCGCCCTCTGCGCCGGCGGTACGAATTGCAGCGTAGCCCACAAAACGATCCATGCAGCCCCCATGCCTCCTTCCTACCGTGACCCCATCATCAGGTCAATCCCGGAATGAATTGACGGTTGCGACCGGACGCAGTACGCTCGATTCACATGGTCGACAAAAGCCTCATCGGGATCGAGGGGACGCCCGTGGATTTTGAGGTCGAAAAAGGCGCCATCCGGCGGTTTGCAGAGGCCCTCGGAGACTTGAATCCAATCTACCTCGATGAGGCGGCGGCACGGAAGGCCGGATTCGCAAGCGTGGTGGCTCCCCCCACGTTTGCAACCACGATGAACGAGGCGGCCAAGCCACTCCGCGAAAAACTCCCCCTCGATTTCAGAAGAATCCTCCACGGAGGAATGGAGTTCGAATACTTCGCCCCGCTGACGGCCGGCATGACCGTCTCCTGCACTGCGCGCTTGGCCGACGTGTACGAGAAATCCGGCGGAAGCGGAAAAATGGAATTCTACGTGATCGAAATCATCGGCAAGGATTCCGCGACGGAGAAGCCGGTATTTGCCTCACGTTCCACCGTCATCATGAAGGAAGCCCCGAAAGACGAGGCTGCCTAGCACATGCAAGCCGGTGACGTCATCCCCGCCGTCAAAAAGCCGCCGATCGAGCGGATCCAACTCGTTCGATACGCCGGCGCCTCGGGGGATTTCAATCCGATCCACGTCGACGAGACCTTTGCCAAGGCCGCCGGCTATCCCTCAGTGTTCGCCCATGGGATGCTCACCATGGGGACGCTCGGCCAATTCCTCAACCAATGGCTGGGCGATCCGCGCCGCCTCCGCAAGTTCAGCGTACGTTTCTCCACCATCGTCTGGCCCGGAGACGTGATCACTTGTCAAGGCACCGTGCGGAAAGTCGACGGCGGAGTCGCCACCTGCGACTTCCAGGCGGTGAATCAGAAGGGCGAAGCGGTCGTCAAAGGCTCCGCGGAAGTCACGATCTGATGATCGAAGCTCTACCGAAGCTAAGAGCGTCTAACAGAATGCGTAGGGGAGGGTCTTCAGACCCTCCCGACAAGAGGGTCTTCAGACCCTCCCGACAAGAGGGAGCATCTGAAGATGCTCCCCTACGAATCGGCATTCTGTCAGAGGCTCCAGACCTCGGTAGCCGACTCCGGGGCTACTTCTGCCTTCTCAGAATGTACGGCTGGTGGATGAGGTCCTTCTTGTAATCCAGTGTCAGAGCGTAAAGCACCACGTTGATCCCCATCCGAAACCCCATCTCCCGCTGATAGTCACCTCCGGGAAAGCATGGGTAGATAAAGTTTCCCAAGTCGTCCCGCGCCCATGACCCCGCCAGATCGTTGAAACTGTAAAGGATCAGACTCCGCCCCTCGCCCTGCACGCCGTACAGGTTCGTTTTCACAAGTCGCCGCCCCCCTTCCACGCGCCTGAGCAGATGGAAGGCCACGTAGACCGCGTGATCCTCATCCATCAGTTCGAGCTTGCGCCCCGGATAGAGCTGCTGCACGAGCCGGGTGAAGGAGGCATGGAAACCGTCGTTCTCCACACCGAAGCCGTCATCGACGAACAGAATCCCACCGGCGTCGAGATACTGGCGAAGCGCCCGCACTTCGGCGTCACCGAACGGAGGGAAACTCTGGTCCCCCATCATGAAGAGAAGGGGGTAGCGGAAGAGCGCCGGATCTCGAAGTGAGATCTCCGCCCGTTCGAGCGAGGCGTCCACGCTGGTCCGGCTGACCAAAGCCGTCATGAGGCTCGTGAGCGCGGAGGGATAGGGATCCCAGTTCCCTCCCGGATAGATAAGCTGGGCCGCAATGAACTTGCCGGAGGGGCCGATGGCCGCCGCGGGCCGCGGCGTGAAGAGTGAACAGTGAAGAGTGATCAGCAGAGAGCTGAGGCGCAAGAGGCAACCTGCCTGCTGGCAGCGGGTTTTCACATCACGCATCACTCATCACCCTTCACGTCTCATCCCCGCGGGTTCCCCAGGAACAGCTCTCCCGCGACGAGCAGGACGAGGAACGCGAGTGCCAGGTTCGTCGCATCCCATCGGTCCTCCAGCACCGAGACCACCGTCCCCTTGTGCGGGGCCGATTGAATCTGCACATTCCCCTTCACGATTCCGGCCATCTCATCCGGCGTGATCCGGGCCAGATCCGTCTCTGCCATCGCGGTGTTTGCCGCCACGGTCACTCTGAGGCCCCCCGGTTCATCGGGATCCTCAATCGTGTATAGGCCGGGGGGGCCGGGAGTCATGAATTCGATTTCCTCCTGCCCTTGTGAGGCCGAGACCTGAAGCGTCCATTCGCGACCGTCGGGCGCGCCGGCGCGAAGGGACCGCGTGGGCGATCCGGGCCAGTTCAGCCGCACCGATTTTCCTGCCTCCGCAATCATCGTGCCGGCCGACTCGGCCCGCGCAGCCACGAAGGAGCAGGCTTGTTGAACAATAGGCACGAATACGGGGTGGACGGGAAAGTCGTTCCAATCCCGGTCTGCCGTGGAAGTGAAGAACACCACCCGCCCCGCTCCAGCCCGGCCCACCACAACATACGGATCACCGTTTTCAAGGCTCGCCACCACCGTTCCCGCGCCGGGCGCAAGCCTGAATCGGGTGTACTGTCGAACACGAATGGTATCCGGGTCCCCCTGCGCCCCGCCCGCGAACGGCTGCATGATCGGGTGATCCCACTCCACAGAACCGATCCGCAAGTCATCGCGGCCGGGAACCGGGTCCACCGAGCGCACGTCCGCCACGTGCCCCGGGAGGATATCCCCCATGAGCTCGTTGTAGTCCTTTTCGATCACGTTTTTTCCGGAGAAGATAATCAACCCCGCGCCCTTCTTCACGCTTCGCACCAATCCGTGGACCCATTCCGAGGGCAAATCCGAGGCCTTCACGTTGACGAGCAGGGTGACATCCGGATCCGTGGAGGGGGCGTCCCGAAGGAGGCCCGGACGGAGAACCAGCGCCTCCATCGGTTCCACTCCGGAGGGAAACTTCAAGAAGGCTTTCGACAGGTAAAACGTTTCATTTTCCAGAGGGACACTCCCGAATTCGCCTTCGATGACCGTCACGCGCAGCGGCCGGCTCACAGGAAAAACAAAGTACCGTGCGTCATCCGCGGGAAATGCGTCGGCTTCCAGTCGGGCTTCACCGGTCAGAAACCGGGCGCCCGCCGCGGGCGCCACCGGAACCGGCACCGTTATCATGCCCCCTCCGGCCGCCTCCAATCGTACTCGTCGCGCATCTCCCGACGATTCCTTCAAGGTCACTTCGTGCTCGTTCCCATCGGCCGCCACCTCCGCGGTCACAGCCAGCTCCCACTCCCCCGGACCCGATCGGGCCTGACGCGCCACTCCCCTCACCCCGCTGTTGGCCACCTCCCTGCCGACGCTCAGATCCCTCACCTCCACTCGAATGCCCGGCGGAAGTTCGATGGGCCGGGGTCGCTCCGCATCCCACGACGAGCGGCGCAAATCCGACAACACGACAATCGTTCCCCCTTCCGGAAGCGCGGCCATGGCCCTCTGAATGCCCTCGACGGCATTCACCGCGCCGTAGAAGGGCCGCAACCGGTCCACAAATCGTTCCAGTTCCATCCCGTCCACGGTACGAACGCCCAGCCCCCCTCCCGCGTCGCCCAGCACCCCCACGTACGCCACTTTCGACCCTGATCGCACCAGGCTCTTCACCCATTTCCGCGCGCTGTCGAGGAGTGAAGCCCGATTGATTTCCATGAGCATGCTCGCCGAATTGTCGATGATGACCGCTACCGGCCGGTCGGTCGGATTCGCCCCCCCCCCGGCACTCGCCCGCTTCAGGTAAGGACCCGCGAGCGTGCCCACCAAGCCCGCGATCACAAGGCAACGTACGGCCAACAGGAGCGCCTCTTTCAGGCGCTGGATGCGTGCCGTGCTCTTCTGGAGCCGGAGGACAAGGGCAATCGGTGGGAAGGGCTGTCGCCGGGCACGGAGGCGCGTCAGCAGGTGAATGATCGGCGGCACCGCCATCAATCCCAGAAAGGGGAGGAGGCCCGGTTGGAGAAGATCCATCGCGACGGGGTGCTAAACCGCGGCGGCCGCCGGCCGCCGTGCCCGCTGCTCGAGGAATCCCAGAAGAAAGCTCTCCACCCGGTCCGAGGTCCGCAGCCGCGTGTACTCCACACCATTGGAGTAACAGATCTTCCGGAGATGCTCGCAGAACTCCAGAAACGCCGCCTGATACTGCCGCCGGATGGCCTGGGGGTAGCTGAGCACCCTCAAGGGTCCCTCCAAGCCGACGAATTCCGTCCGTTCGTGGAAAGGGAAGGATTCCTCGCTCGGGTCCAGCACGTGAAACAGGACCACATCTCCCCTGACCTGCCGAACCAGGGCCACGGCCTTTTCAAGATCCGCCGGCTCCATGTCCAGAAAATCCGAAATGAGAATCATCAGACTGTGCCGTCGCGCAACAGGCAGGAGGTCATTCAGAGTCTCAATCAAAGTCGTTTTGCCCTCAGGCATGGCCTCATCCAGCAGCGTGTACAGTATCTTGAGGTGCCCCGACCGCGCCTTGGGCGGCACAAACGACTTCCCCTCCGAATTGAACACGTGCACGCCCACGGCATCCCCCTGGCTGAGCAGGAGAAACGCCAGCGATGACGCGAGCGTGGCGGCGTGCTGGAACTTCGTTCGGCCCGTGGTGCCATAGTCCATCGAGCCGCTGGCATCCACAAGAAGGTACGCTTGGAGATTGGTCTCCTTTTCAAAACGCTTCACATAGTACTTGTCCGTCCTGCCGAAAATCTTCCAATCGAGATATTTCAGATCATCCCCCGGCGTGTATTCCTTGTGCTCCCGGAACTCGACAGAGGCGCCGAAATGCGGACTCTGGTGCACGCCCGCCAGGGTGCCGATGACCCTCGTGCGGCTGCGCAAAACGACCGCGCGCAATCTTTCCAACTTCGCCGGCTCGATCAGGACGTTCGGCATCAATGGTCCCCCATGCTCTTGGGACGCAGGCTGGTAGGCGCGGGCTTCAGCCCGCGTCTTGGACGCAGGCTAAAGCCTGCGGCTACCGGGAGAGGAAGGGATCTCCTGGTAGGCGCACCCTTTAGGGTGCGTCCTTTGCCCAATCGATTCATGCCCTTACCCCCAGAAGTAGAAGGCCGTCATGACGAGCGGCGCGTAGACGAAGAAATAGATCAGGCAGTAGCCCATGATCTCGCGGAACTCGATCCGCGAAAAGCCGAGGAGCGGGATTGCCCAGAACGGCTGGATGATGTCCGTCAGCGTGTCCCCCCAGGCATAGGCCAGAACGGTCCTGGGATACTCCACCCCAAGCTTGTGGGCCGCATCCATGATGTACGGCGCCTCGATGGCGAATTTGGCGCCTCCGGACGGTACTATATAATTTAGTACTCCGGAGTAGACCAAGGTGAAGAACGGAAACCGCTCGGGCGAGGAGAATGCCGTGAACGCGTGGGCCAACACCTCCTGCAAGCCGGACGCCTTGATCACGCCGAAGATGCCTGAATAGAGCGGGAACTGGATCAGCACCCCCCAGATGGCTTTCGATCCCTCTTCCGCTTCCGCCAGGAAGCTCCGCGTATCGCGGTGCAGGGCGAGGGACACGGTGAGAAGCGCCATGATCACCGTGTTGAGGTCGATGGCATTCAGTCCCCTCGCATGGAAGAGGACTCCCAGATAGACGACGCCGAGCGCGGCCAACGTGCGAATGACGAGGCCCGAACGATCCAGCCTCTCCGCCGGCGTGCGGGGAGCCGTTTCAGATTTGAGATGTGAGATTTGAGATCCGTCGGGGACGACGCCATCGGCGGGGGCGGCGCCAGGAGGGTTTGGCCGTCCCGCGACCGGCTGGATGCCAGCCATGGATGGTGCGGTACCCCGCCCTACGGGCCGACCAGGATGGGAGGCCGCTGAAGGCGAGGTGCCACCAAGCGGGGCGGGCACGGGTGATTTCGGATGGACCAGAACACCCACGATGGGAAGGACACCCACGACGGCCACAGCCAGAAGAATGTTGAACGGGCTCAGCGTCGTTTGCGTAATGGGAATCACTCCGATTTGTTTGACGAGAAAGTGGTCCGCCGTGGCTACAAGAAGCGGCGCCGAGCCCGACAAGCCGGCGTGCCACACCGCCCCCAAACCCAGGTACGCCGAGGCCACCATCAGGCGGTAGTCCGTGTCTTTCCTGTGCTTGGATACCTCGCGCACCAGCAGGGCGCTGCCGATCAAACTGAGACCCCAGTTGGCCAGCGCCAGCAGCATGGAGGTCAGGCTGATCAAGAGAATGGCCGATTTCGGGCCTCGCGGCATCGCGGCGAGTGTTTTTAGAGCCCGATTGAAGAGAGGCGTGGACGCCAGGAGATGCCCGCTGATCATGATGAGGCACATTTGGGTGGAGAACGAGAGGAGCGCCCACAGGCCATCTCCCCACCCTCGAACAAGATCGAGCCACGGTGTTGGCGTTAGACCCTTCGCCAGGCCAAAGACCACGAGCGTCAAGGCGAACACAATGACAAAAGAATCCGGCACCCAGCGGGTGCTCCAGCGGGTCAGCGCATCAGCGAGCTTGGGAAGCATCGTGGCGCGATTCTAGCCTCAACCCCCGCCGTTTTCCACGCACGGGCCCCGCTTGACCTCGGGAGGGCGGACGATACAATGGATTCGTGGATTGGAACCTATCGCCGGAGCAACAAGCGCTCGTCGAAACCGCCCGCCGTTTCTCCCGACAGGAGATCGCCCCCAAGGCCGCCGCGTTCGACCGCAACTCCGAGTTCCCGCGGGATCTGATCAAGAAGGCTTGGGAACTGGGTCTCATGAATGAACTGATCCCCCAAGAGTGCGGCGGCACCGGATTCGGCATGTTCGACTCCTGCCTCATCACCGAGGAGCTGAGTTGGGGATGTTCCGGCGTCACGACCTCTATCATGGTCAACAACCTCGGCCTCCTGCCCATCATGGTGGCGGGCACACCCGAGCAGAAGAAGAAGTGGCTCGAACCCTTCACCCGCGAATTCCGCATCTCCGCTTTTTGCCTGACCGAGCCCAACTCCGGCTCCGACGTCGGCGGCATGCAGCTGCAAGTGCGGCGCTCGAACGGCGACTACGTTTTGAACGGCACCAAGCGTTTCATCACCAACGGCGGCGTGGCGGATCTGTACACCACCTTCGGCACGCTGGACAAAAGCCAACATCACCGCGGCATCGCCGCCTTCGTGGTGGACGCACACTCCCCCGGCATTCGCGTTGGGAAGAAAGAAGACAAAATGGGCCAGCGGGCCTCGAACACCACCGAGGTGATCTTTGAGGATTGCGTGGTGCCCGCCTCCCAGCGGCTCGGGGCCGAGGGCGAAGGATTCAAGGTGGCCATGCGGACCTTGGACCGCAGCCGGCCCTGCATCGCCGCGCTCGCCGTCGGTCTCGCCCAACGCGCACTGGATGAATCCCTGGCTTACGCCAAGGAACGCAAACAATTCAACACCGCTATCGCCGAGTTTCAGGGCATCCAATTCATGCTTGCGGACATGGCGAAGGACCTCCATGCCGGGCGACTCCTCACCTGGCAGGCGGCCATGCTCATCGATCAGGGGCAGGACGCGGCCCTGTACTCCGCCTACGCCAAGTGCTTCGCCACCGACATGGCGATGAAGACCACCACGGACGCCGTCCAGATTTTCGGCGGCTACGGTTACATGAAGGACTACCCCGTGGAGAAGCTCATGCGGGATGCCAAGCTCATGCAAATTTACGAGGGAACCAACCAAGTCCAGCGGATGGTCATCGCGAGGCAGCTCCTCCGACAATAGAGCGCCGATGGCCAATCGAAGGCTCGACGCGTACTATCAGAAAGACGACTTCACCGACTTCATCGAGCGCATCCCCCTCTACTCTCCGGCCGAGATGTTCGATCTCCTCGGTAAGAAAGGGTACAAAGGGCAGGACGGCGCGCGCAAGACCGTTACTCTCTTCGCCTATCGCCACATCCGCCGGATCAAGCAACTCTACATCGAAGGCCTGAAGCGCAACCAGCTCCCACCCAAGTCCAACACGCTCCTCGTTGGGCCGACGGGATGCGGAAAAACCTATCTCATTGAACTTCTTTTTCGGGAGATCCTGAAAATCCCCACCGTGATTATCGACATCACGGGATTCTCGGAGACCGGTTACGTCGGCCGCGACCCGATCACGGTGCTCACCTCGCTCATCTACTCTTCCGGCGGCGATCAGAAAAAGGCGGCCATCGGGATTGTTGCCCTCGATGAATTCGACAAGCTCGCCACGACGCAAAATTCCGCCATGTTCGACGGACAGGGGACGACGAAGGATGTTGCCGGCTACGGCGTCCAGAAGGAACTCCTGAAACTGCTCAGCCCCACGATCGTGGACGTGCCGCTCGAATACAACAATACGACCTACAGCCCACACATCCGGATGTCCACCCAGGACATCGCGTTTATCGCGTGCGGGGCATTCTCGGGACTCAAGGGCATCGCATCGCGAAACGGGCTCCGCTCCAAAATGGGATTCGGCGGTCTACCGGAGAAGAAGGACGGATCGAGAAAGATCTCCTACCGGATGAATGAGAGCGAGGTCAACGAGATCCAGAATTTTCTGAACTACGGGTTCCTGCCGGAGCTCGTGGCCCGATTTTCACGGATCGTCACTCTTGACCCCTTGGAGGAAGAGGTCCTTCGCGAGATTCTTTGCGACAACGTGATCCGGCGTTTCGCCACGGAGTTCAAGGCGGAGGGAATTTCACTTCGGGTGCAGGAAGACGTCCTCGATCTGATTGTCGAGCGCGCCGTCAAGCGTGAAACAGGCGCCCGCGGACTGGAGGCGGAGTTCACGCGCATCATCGAGGATGTAGCGTTCGAACACTTCGGAAACTCCCACGGGGAAGTGGTGGTGCAAACGAAGGGCGGTGAAGTCGTGGCGAATCTGAAGCCATCCGCCTAATTCGGTAGCAGTAGAGTTTATTAGTTGGTGCGTCTGACAGAATGCGTAGGGGAGGGTCTTCAGACCCTCCCGACAAGAGGGAGCATCTGAAGATGCTCCCCTACGGATCAGCATTCTGTTAGAGGCTCTTGATCCGGGATACGGTCACCGATTATAGATCCCAGCTCAGAACCGGGTAGCGATTCGCAAGAACCTCGTTCACCCGGCCGCACGGCGTCGTGTGAGGCGCCGCCCGAACCCGGTCGGGGTCTTCCTGGATTTCATTCGCAATCAGGTTCATCGAGTGCGCGAACCGGTCGAGCGTGGCTTTGCTCTCGCTCTCCGTCGGCTCGATCATCATCGCGCCGGGAACGACGAGTGGGAAATAGATCGTGGGCGGATGGAACCCGAAGTCGATGATCCGTTTGGCGATATCCAGCGTCGAAACCTGCGCCTGTTTCTGAAACCGGTCCGAGGCGATGAACTCGTGCATGCAGGTATCCTCGTAGGGCACGTGGTACCGATCCTTCATCCTTTGCTTTAGATAGTTTGCATTAAGGACGGCTCTTTCCGATATTTCCTTCAGACCCTCAGACCCATTGCTGAGGATATAAACGTAGGCCCGGACGAGGATCATGAAATTGCCGTAGAACGACCGGACCCGTCCCACCGAATCGGGCAGGCCGAAATTGAGCGAGTACCGCCCCTCTTTGAGCTGGATCCTGGGGACGGGCAGGTACGGGGAGAGCTTGTTTTTCACTCCCACCGGTCCCGCGCCCGGTCCACCCCCGCCGTGGGGCGTGGAGAAAGTCTTGTGGAGGTTGAACTGAATGACGTCGAAGCCGAGATCGCCTGGCCGCGCTTTCCCCAGAATCGCGTTCAGGTTCGCGCCGTCACCGTACACGAACCCGCCCTTCTCATGCACGATTTCGGCCACTTTCAGGATCTCCTTCTCGAACAGGCCCAGGGTGTTCGGGTTGGTGATCATGATCGCAGCCACTTTGTCGTCCACCACCTTGCGCAGGACCTTGGGATCGATCATTCCCCCGTTGGATTTGAACTCCTGGGCCTCGAATCCGGACATGCTCGCGCTCGCCGGGTTCGTGCCGTGGGCCGTGTCCGGCAGCAGGACTTTCGTCCGCTTCTCCCCCTTCTTTTCAAAATATCGCGCAATCAGTTTCAGGCCCAGAAACTCTCCATGCGCGCCGGCGCTGGGCTGGAGCGTCACCTGATCCATCCCGCTCACTTCCTGAAGATACTTTTCCAAGTCGAACATCAATCGGAGTGCGCCCTGCACGCGCGATTCGGGCCAGTAGGGATGCAGTCCGGCCAACCCGCGGCGGGACGCGATGGATTCGCAGATTTTCGGGTTGTACTTCATTGTGCACGAGCCGAGCGGGTACATGCCCGTGTCCACCGAGAAGTTCAGCTTGGAGAGGCGGGTAAAATGGCGCACGACCTCCGACTCCGCCAATTCCGGAAGACACGCCGGCTCTTTGCGCAGAAGATCGTCCGGAATCGGATCGACTTTTCCGGAAACGGCGGTCTTCGGAAGAAGCGTGCCGCGGTGACCTGCACGGGACATCTCGAACAGCGTCGGCTCGATGCCCGGCTGGGACAGCGAATCATTCTTTCGCGGCTCTTCCGCTCCCGGCTTCGGCGTAAGGACGCTCACCCCACCACCTGTCTGAGATTTGAGATCTGAGATTTGAGATTTCAGAGGCGGTGGCGGGGTCATCGCGCTCCCCCCAGGAGATTCGCCGCCGCTTCGATTCCCTCCGCCGATGATTTTTCAGTGGCGCACATCAGCAGGGCATCCTGCAATTCGGGATAGTATTTCCCCAGTGGGAGGCCGGGGACGATCCCGGCCGCTTCCGCATCCTCCATCACATCGCGAACAGGTCGACGCGGTTTCACCACAAACTCATTGAAGTACGGCCCGTTGAACACGGCCGCCGCCCCGCCTTTCCGGGTCACTGCAGCTCGAAGAGCCGAGGCCATGCGGTGGTTCAGCTCCGCCAGCTCACGGAGCCCATGGGGTCCCAGCAGCGCGAGATGGACCGTCGCCGCGATGGCGCACAGCGTTTGGTTCGTGCAGATGTTGGACGTGGCACGCGCCCGGCGGATGTGCTGTTCCCTCGTGGCCAGCGTGATCACAAAAGCTCTCTTCCCTGTCTTGTCGATCGACGCGCCGATGAGGCGGCCGGGCATGTCGCGCACAAACTCCTTGCGTGTTCCGAGGAAACCCACGTAGGGGCCTCCGAAAGAGAGGGGAAGCCCCAGCCCCGCGGCCTCTCCGGCCACCGCGTCCGCTCCGCATTCGCCCGGGGACCGGAGCATGCCCAGACTGACCGGCTCGTTCACCACGGTAACGAGCAGTGCCTTCCGGTTTCCGATCAAGGCCTTGATCTTTTCGAGACGTTCGACAACTCCGAAGAAATTGGGGGATTGGACGACCACGCAGGCCGTGTCGTCCGACAAGGCCTTGGTGATCGCCTCGAGATCCACGGAGCCGCTTTCTGTCCACCCCACCTCCGTCAAGCCGCCGCCGAGATAGGTCCGTATGACCTCGCGGTATTCAGGATGCACGGACCTCGCCACGATCACTTTTTCCTTTCTCGAGGCCCGCCGCGCCAGGAGTACCGCCTCCGCCGCCGCAGAGGCACCCTCATATAATGAAGCATTCGCGAGGTCGGTCCCCAGAAGCCTTCTCATCATCGTTTGAAACTCGAAAAGCGCCTCCAACGTGCCTTGGCTCACCTCGGGCTGATACGGGGTGTAGGCGGTGTAGAACTCGGATCGCCCAATGATGGCATTCACAACGGAGGGAATGAAATGATCGTAGGCGCCGGCGCCGAGGAAATGATGCGCGGGTGGCCGATTCTGCGCCTCGATCGCGTCGAAATGGGCCTCCATCTCTTGTTCGGACAGCGGGCCGGGCACGAGCAGGGGCTTGGACAGCCGCGCCTCCTTCGGGATGACCGTAAAGAGTTCGTCAATGGACTTGACGCCGATGGCGGCCAGCATCTCCTCCGTCTCGGAGGGACTGGAAGGGATGAATCTCATTCGAACATGACGCACCCTAAAGGGTGCGCCTACCAGGAATTCCTTTGTTCCCGGGTAGCCGCAGGCTTCAGCCTGCGTGCCCCGCATTGGCCACGGATGACTGACCCCCGACCCCTTCCGCGGATCACTCCTCCTCCCCTTCGCCTTTCTCGATCTCCTCCTCAACAAATGCGGCGTACTCCACCGAATTCATCAGCTCATCCAGTTCCGCGGCATCGCCCAGCGAAATCTTGATGAGCCAGCCGTCGCCATACGGGTCCTGATTGAGCAGGTCGGGCGTCTCTTTCACATCCAGATTGACTTCCACCACCTTGCCGCTCACGGGAGCGTAGAGATCGGACACCGACTTCACCGATTCCACGAACCCAAACGACTCGCCCTTCAGGACTTCCTCGCCCTCTTCCGGAAGCTCCACGTAAACGATATCGCCCAGGGCATCCTGCGCGTAGTCGCTGATCCCGACGGTCACGATGCCGTCGTCCTCCTTGCGGCCCCATTCGTGCTCCCTCGTGTACTTCAAGTCCTCGGGGAATTCGAAGCCGGTTCCTTTTTTCTTCTTCATCGGGGCCTCCTTAACCTACGCTTTCTTCGTTCCGGGCGTCACGAAGGGTACTTTCGCGATTTCGGCTTCGACCTCTTTGGCCCGGATGCGGATGCGAATGTGTGCGCCCTCCCAACCGGATCGGGTAGCCGCAGGCTTCATGCCTGCGTCCTGCCCCATCCCGGGAGCCGCGGGCTTTACGCCCGCGTCCGAAGACGCACCCGTAAAGGGTGCGCCTACCGGCGAGCTCGTCAGGAGGGCCAGTCCGATCGATCGCTTGAGGACCGGCGAGAAGCATCCGCTGGTGATCAGGCCGATCGCCGTCGAGGGCGATCCCGTCGCTACCTCATAGTGATCGCGAATCATACCGTCCTTTTTGAGGGCGACACCGCACAGCTTCGCCGGCGGCTTCTCCGCCCTCTTTTGAATGGCCTGCTTACCCACAAACGATTCCTTTTTCAAGTCAACAAATCGAAGCAGTCCCGCCTCGACCGGACCGATCTCCTTTGAAATCTCATGACCGTAGAGCGGATAGCCCATTTCGATGCGGAGGCTGTCGCGCGCGCCGAGACCGATGGGCGCGAGTCCCTGCGGCTTGCCGGCCTTGAGTAGCGCATCCCACAGCGGCTCCGCCACTCCATCCGGCAGATAGAGTTCGTAGCCATCCTCGCCGGTGTAGCCGGTCCGGGTGACCAGAATGCTCTCGCCTTTCCAATCCACTGTGGCGCAACCGAAATACTTCAGGCCGGTGGCGATCGGGCCCAGCACGCTGCCGACAATCGCAGCCGCATGGGGCCCCTGCACGGCGAGCTGAGCCGTCACATCGCTGAGATCTTTCAGCGCCACAGCTCCATTCAGGCTCCCGGTAGCCGCAGGCTTAATGCCTGCGTCCGGTTCAATCCCGGTAGCCGCAGGCTTTAGCCTGCGCTCAAGACGCGGGCTGAAGCCCGCGCCTACCAGCCCTGCGTCCGAAGACGCACCCATCAACCCGCCGTGGCGGGTAAAGGGTGCGCCTACCGGCCCGCGTCCATAGCTGGCCGCGTGTTCCTTGAGCCATTTCCAGTCCGCCTCGCGGTTCACGGCGTTCACGCAGATGTAGTATTCCGCGTCTCCCAACTGGTAAATGATCAGGTCGTCAATCACCCCGCCCTTTTCATCGCAGAAAAGGCCGTAGAGGGCGCGGCCGGGCGTCAGCTTCTCAAGATTATTGGTGAAGAGGGATTGGAGAAGAGTGTGAGCGCCGGGGCCTTTCGCCTCGAAGCGGCCCATATGGCTGATATCGAACAGGCCCGCCTTCTGACGAACGGCGAGGTGTTCTTCGAGGATGCCCGAGTAATACACGGGCATGTCCCAGCCTGCGAAGTCGATCATTCGCGCCCCGGCCTTCCTGTGCCACGCATACAGCGGCGTTTTTCGCATGGGTCCCCATTAGTATCCCGCCCCCGCCCGATGTCAAGCGTTCCGCAGAAGACGCGCCCGTTCTGCCCAAATCCGGTAGCCGCAGGCTTTAGCCTGCGTCCGAAGACACACCCATAAAGGGTGCGCCTACCAAAAAAACGCGCGAATGTTACAATCGCCCGGTGCGGAGGATACGGGAGCGGAAACATCGCCTACCTCCGGATTCCTACCGCGGACAGGCGGCAGCCAGCTTCACCCTCTGTATCCAAGATCGCCGATCTATTTTCAACAATCCATTCCCCGTTCCGCGATTCGTGGACATCCTCATGAATTCGCTGCAGAGGCATCTGTGCGATTCACCAGTGTACCTTTTCATGCCGGACCACATGCATCTGGTGCTCCAGGGAACCTCCGCGCAGTCTGACCTCCGGCAGTGCGTGGTCAGTTTCAAACAAGCAAGCGGATTCTGGTTCAGACGAGAGATGGCTGGGATCCGGTGGCAAAAAGACTTCTACGACCACATCCTTCGAAAAGATGAAGATTTGGTGAAACACCTGCGTTATGTCCTCGACAATCCAGTGCGCAAGGGGCTCGTGACGGATTGGAGGGCCTATCCGTTCAAGGGTTCAACGGTTTTCGATCTTGACTCTTGGTAGTCGCAGGCTTTATGCCTGCGTCCAAGACGCGGGCTGAAGCCCGCGCCTACCAAGAACGTGCCAAGAACAGAATCAGGGTAAATTTATGACGGGGACGGGGGTGGATTTGTTCGCGGTGGTTCCGTCCCCAAGCTGACCGAAGACATTGTACCCCCAGCATTTGACGGTGCCGTCCGACTCGAGGGCGCAGGTGTGGGAGTTGCCGTTGGTCACGGCCACGGCCCCCGTGAGGGTGGATACCGATACCGGCGTCAGCCTGTTTGCCGTCGCACCATCACCAATTGCGCCGGACCCGCCGCTCCCCCAACACTTGACCGTGCCGTCCGACAGCAGCGCACAGGTGTGGTAGCCGCGTCCTGTGATGGAGACCGCATTCGTGAGACTGGTTACCGCGACGGGTACCGACGAGTCTGTTCCGGTCCCATCGCCCAGCTTGCCGCCGGAATTCGCACCCCAGCAACGAGCTGTGCCGTCGTTGAGGAGGGCGCAACTGTGCATGCCGCCGCCGGAGATCGAGACGGCGCCCGTCAGCGTGGAAACGGCCACGGGTGTGCTCTTGTTTGTGCTCGTTCCATCCCCCAGAACGCCATATCCGCCCCACCCCCAGCACCAAGCCGAGCCATCGGAGAGGACTGCGCAGGTGTGGCTGTCGCCGAGGGCGGTGGCGATGACGCCGGTCAGCGTGGAAACGGCCACGGGCGCGCCGCGATTTGTTGTGGTTCCATCTCCCACCTGCCCCTGGCCATTTTCGCCCCAGCAGGCGACGGTGCCGTCGGTCACCATGGCGCAGGTGTGCGTGTGGAGGGCGGCCACGGTCACGGCGTTAGAAAGGACGGAAACGGTTGTAGGAGTCGGTCTGGGCGTGAACGATCCATCGCCGAGTTGGCCGTAGGAGTTGCTCCCCCAACATTTGATCGTCCCATTCGAGAGAAGGGCACACGTATGGTACGTCCCTTCGGCGAGGGCGGTGGCGTTCGTCAGGCCGGAGACGGGTACCGGAGCGGTCCGATCCGTCGTGGTGCCGTCGCCGAGTTGGGAGGAATCGTTCTTGCCCCAGCACTTCGCGGTCCCATCCGAGAGCAGCGCACAGACGTGATCGCGCCCAGCGGAGAGGCCTTCGCGGAAGGGGCGGGCGGGGGCGCCGGAGGCGGTGGATTCGTGGAGGCGGGGGAGTTTCACGCCCATCGGACCGGCGGGCATGGAGACGGCCACGGGCGTCGTCTTATCCACCGTCGTCCCGTCCCCAAGCTGACCGTAGTTAGAGCGCCCCCAGCATTTCACCGTGCCGTCGGAGAGGAGGGAACAGGTGTGAGCCCAGCCCCCCGACACGGCCACACCATACGAGAGGCCGCTTACGGTCACAGGGGTCGATTTGTCCGCCGTCGTCCCGTCCCCAAGCTGACCGTAGCCATTGTACCCCCAGCATTTGACCGTGCCGTCGGAGAGGAGGGAACAAGTGTGAGAGGCGCCCCCCGTGACGGCGACGGCGCCCGTGAGGGTGGAGATGGCCACGGGGGTCGATTTGTCCGCCGTCGTCCCGTCCCCAAGCTGACCGTTGCTATTGGACCCCCAGCATTTCATCGTGCCGTCGGAAAGAAGGGAACAGGTGTGACCGTCGCCCCCCGCCACGGCTACAGCCGTGCTCAGCACGGACACAGCGACCGGTATCGATTTGTTCGCCGTCGTACCATCCCCAAGCTGACCGACGTTATTCCACCCCCAGCATTTCACCGTGCCGTCGGAAAGAAGGGAACAGGTGTGAGAGGTGCCCCCCGCTACAGCCACACCCCCTGAAAGTGAAGACACGGGGATGGGCGTCAGGCGATTGGCGGTCGTCCCGTCCCCAAGCTGACCGTAAAGATTGTTCCCCCAGCATTTTACCGTGCCGTCCGAAAGCAGGGAACAGGTGTGAGAGAAGCCCCCCGCGATCCCGCTGGCGCCGGAAAGGGACGCCACCGGGACAGGCGTCCACTTATCGGCGGTCGTCCCGTCCCCAAGCTGACCGTAGAGATTGTACCCCCAGCATTTCACCATCCCGTCAGAACGAAGGGAACAGATGTGAATGCCGCCCCCCGCCACGGCGACAGCACCGCTGAGCGTCGAGACGGTCACGGGAGTCGATTTATTGGCCGTCGTACCATCCCCAAGCTGACCGTTGCCGTTGTTCCCCCAGCATTTGACCGTGCCGTCGGAAATAAGCGAACAGGTGTGGTTGCCGAGGTGGGTCGTGATCGCCTGGGCGACGCCTATGGTGGACCACGTGAGGGCGGATTTTTCGACGGTGTTGGATTCGACGTTGAGGGCTTCGTCTCGCGCGCGGACGCGATAGTAGACTTTGCTGCCGGGCGAGAGCGAGCCGTCGTTGTACGTTGTGGCGCCGGGGGAGGTCGTGAACGTCACGCTCCACGTGGTGGTGCAGTAGTTGGGCGTTGTGGCCCGGCAGATTTGGTAGACGATGTTGGCCGGCGCGCTCACGTTGTCCGACGCGGCGCTCCACGCGAGATCCACGTTTGTTGCCGACGTGGAGGTGGCGGAGACAAGGCCGCCGAACGTGGGAGCGGACCAATCGTTCGTCCACGAGACATCCAGATTCCCGCTGACACCCTGCGTGTTGCCGGCGGAATCGGTGCAGTCTATGAAGCGGTTATAGGCCGAACCGTCCGTCGCCGCCCCCGTGATGGTGCAGAGCGAGGTGGACGCGCAGGTATTGGCCATCGAGCCGTACACCACATCGGCCGTATCCCACCTGCAGGCGACCGCATCTCCCGCCGAGATCGAGATGTCCGTGTTCGAATCGTTGACCGTGTCGTAGAAAGGACTTCCGGAGTCGCCCTCGATGTTGGCCACCGTAAGCAGAGGAGGCGTGCTGTCCTCGGTGAACGTCACGCTGCTCGCCGAACAAGGAGAGGCGTTGCCCGCGGCATCCGTCGCCGTTGCGTAGAAAGTCGTGCTTGAATTGTCGCTGACGGTAGCCGAAAGGCCAGGCGTGTTGAACGCGGACGCCGTGCCGGTGGCGGCCACGGCGGAGGTACAGGAGCCGTTGGTGTAGACTTTCACCGTCGAAGACGCCTCGGCCGTACCCTTGATGGCAGGGCTGTTGTTGTTGGCCGGTGACGGGGGAGTGACGCCCAATCCGGTCGGACCCGATGGGGCGGCGATGTCGTTCGTTTTGCTTGTCGCACCGCTCTGATTGCCCGCGGCGTCGGTAGCGGTGACATAGACCGTCGCGTACAGGTTGCCTCCAATGGACAGGGCCGCGAAACTCCCGTCGGCTCCGGCGGTGCCCGATACGATCAGCGTGGTGAGAAGACCATCGGCCCAGATCTTGACGGTGGACGCAGCCTCACAGGCTGCGGCTACCCCGGAGACGGTGTCGCTTGAACCGGGGGCATTCTGAGTAACCGTCAGCTTCGCAGGGTCCGGCGCGGCGGGGGCGGTGGTATCCGCGGGGGTGCACACGTTCCCCTCGTCGGTCGAGCCATCGCAATCGTTGTCCTTCTTATCGCAGATCTCGGTGGTGGCTGCTCCCGCCACGGCATCGCACAGCGTGCCCGTGCCATCCGTCTTGCAAACGAAAGTTCCGGCCTTGGCGCACTCGCCCACGCCGGCTGAACATGCCTGCCCCTTGTTCGTGAAGTCTTCGTCGGTGTTCCCGTCGCAGTCGTTGTCGGCGCCGTCGCAGGATTCGGCGCCGGACGCATGACGCTGGACGCAAGCAAGAACTCCATTCGAGCAAGCTTGGGTGCCTTCGGCGCACACACCCGGGCTGCCGGTGCTGCAAGAAGCAGAGGGGAGATCCTCGTCCGTCTTCCCGTCGCAGTCGTTGTCCTTTCCGTCGCAGATCTCGGCGCTGGGGGCGGAGGGGACGGCGGAACAGCGTGTGCCCAAGCCATCCGCCTTGCAGATAACCGTTCCGCCGGCCTGGCAGGCGCCGATGCCGACCGTGCAGGGTTGGCCGAGGGAGGCACTGGTAGCCGCGGGCTTTATGCCCGCGTCCGAGGACGCACCCATAAAGGGTGCGCCTACCAAGCCTGCGTCTGAAGACGCACCCGTAAAGGGTGCGGCTACCCAGTCCTCATCCACAAGCGTGTCGCAGTCGTTGTCCTTGCCATCACAGATTTCAGCGGAAGGATTGCACGCGGACAGGACGGTGAAGGTGACGGTGGCGGGCGTCTGGTCCCGATTGCCCATGGCGTCGGAGGCGAACACCTTGAGGGAGTGTTCGCCCGACGCGGGACGCAGGACGTAGGACGCGGGGCAGGAAGTGAATTCGAAAGCATCCAGCGAGCAGCGGAAGGCACAGAAGGACTCGTTGCACGATAGAGCGAATGCGATGTCTTGTCCTGCTTGCGCCTCGCGCCTTGCGCCCAGCGCCTCCGCCGATACGAAAGTTTCCGGCGGCGTAAGATCAATCTCCTTGAGCTCGATCTTCACCGCGGCGGGAGGCGCAACGCCCGCGGCTTTGAAGTCATCAATGACTTTCGTTTCCAGCTTGGCGGCCAGGGATTCGAAAGCCTGTTGCACCTGCTCCTGCGTGGGCTTTTTGTCAGAAGCCGCATCCGAGGCGATGGCGATGGCGTCGGCCAAAGACGCAGGCGTAAAGCCTGCGCCTACCGCCTCGCTCCCAATGATCGCCGCCACCTCGGTGAGGGTGGAGACGCCGTTGCCGTCCAGATCGGGCAGCTCCACCTCGTTGAGGTCGATGGAGGTTTCTTCAATTTCAATTTGGAACAGCGGTAACCCCTCACCCCCACCCTCTCCCTCAAGGGGAGGGGGAGTGGATGGGTCACCCGTCGCAGGCGGGGGCAGCTTCATCTTGATGGTTGTCTTGACTTCGACGAGGGGAACATCCTGATGCCGGCCGGGACGCACGCGCGTGTGGATGTCGTTGGCGCCGTCGCGGGCGGATTTCTTGGGCAAAAGGAACGTTACCTCAAAAGCAAATGCAAGCTCCCCCTCACCCACGCCCTCTCCCCCAATCTGGGGGCGAGGGGAGGATTTGGTAGGCGCGGGCTTCATGCCCGCGTCCGGGGACGCACCCTGAAGGGTGCGCCTACCAGGATCTTGACGCATCGAGACACCGCGCACACCGCCACGCACGCCTGATGCTTCCGCCCCGCGAACGCCACCGCGAACTCCGCCGACCACATCGCCGCGCACCCCGCCCCGAACGCCTCCGCGGACTCCCTCCGCTACGATCTCTCCGTTCACTTCGATGTCCGCCACGAGGTCGTCCGCCGCGGCCACGCCGTTCAGCGCCGCCGCGATTTCGGGGGAGAGAGGAAGGGAGACGTCCAGCGGCACGCCGTCTTCGGCCGCCGCGGGCGCGGTCAGTTTCAACGCATCGCGCTGGCAGGAGGCCAGGAGGCCCGTGAGGAGTGAGGCGTGAAGAGTGAGGTGAGAGACGGAACGGAAACGAGAACCGGAACGCCTCCAAGACATGGGCAGATTGTCAACCTCGCGTCAATCAATGTCAAGGTCAACAACCGCCCGTGCCGTCGCGTTGTGTGATCTAGGTCATAATACAAGACGCGGGCTGAAGCCCGCGCCTACCAAGAGCAGGACGACTGCCTCCCCGGTAGCCGCAGGCTTCAGCCTGCGTCCGAAGCGTGTAGGGGAGCAGCTTGAGCTGCTCCCTCTTATCGGGAGAGTCTGAAAACCCTCCCCTACGCATTCTGTTAGACGCACTAAAGGTCCTCCCCTACGGGAGGATCAAGGAATGAACATTGGTCTCGATACGGAGCGAACGCAATGTTACAATTCCGCGACGATGAACCGGATTCGTTTCGCCCTCATCCTCCTTCCCCTCTTCGCACTGACCAACCCGCCACTCGCAATTTCCCAATCCGTATCTCCCGAGGGCACTCGCGGGGTGTGGCACGTGCAGAGCGCCGACCGCCTCGATCTCGGCCGGTGGGTTCCATCCCTGACGGGCGGCTATTTCTCACAAAAAGACCTCGTTCTCGCCGCGCAGGATCACTCGGCCATCCTCGGCACCGCGGGATTCACGTTCCGTCCCGGCGACGAATCGGCCTTCCGACGCACCGAGGCATCCGTCGTCTGGGAGGGACGCTCCTACCGCGTGAACGACCGTGAAGTAGGCAGCAAGGATTCCGTCGCCGCATTCGGCGATCCTCGCCTGCGACTCAAATGGGAATGGCTTCGCGCCTCACCCTTCCACATGGGCCTCGGCCTCGAAGCTCGCGCATATTCAAAGGAGGAATCGGGTGGCATGGCCTTCTCCACGATCTCACCCGCCGCTTCGATATTGAACACACTCCGATGGTCGCCGTTCGCTTTCCATCTCACGGCAGGATATCGGCTCGATCAGTCTGAAAAGGCATTCCAGAGTCTCTCACCCTATCCCAGCAGGACCAATCGCACCGCGCAAGGCATCCGCGGCGATAACGTTTGGCTCGGGGGCGTGGCGCTGGAACTCACCGCAAGCCGGTGGATCCAACCTTTCGTCGAATGCACCGCCGAAATCGACACGGACGGCAAGGCCTTCGACAGCAACGGCGATCGCGTCAAGGTCACCACCTCCCAGAATCCGATCCGCCTTACGCCCGGCGCGCGCCTGCAAATCGCGAGCGCCCGCGTCGTGCTGGCGGGCGACCTTGGAATCCTCACCGCGCGATTCCCGCGGGAGGAGACGGATGTGCCACAATGGACCGCCGGCTTGAGTTTCCAATACGTCCGCACACCGCGCCATCGAGAGTTCGCCGTCGTGACCGGCCGCGTGCTCGATCAACAATCGCTCGAACCGCTCACCGCCTCCTCCGTGCTCATCGAAGATGAATCCGACGAGCGAATCACCTTGGACGTGGATCCCCGCACGGGCGAGTTCCGGAACGATCAAGTCCCACCGGGTCCGCATCGGATCACCGCCTTCCGGCCCGCGTACAAGTCGAAGAGCTACGACCTCGCCCTCGAGGCCAAACGCCAAGAGCGCGTGGAAATCGTCCTCGAACCGGAGGAAATCGTCATTCCCGAGGAAGCGCCGGCCGCCAAGGAGGAGGAGGCTCCCCCTCCCCCGCTGAAGGTCGTGCTGACCAAGGAGAAAATCGTCATCAACCAGCGGATCCAGTTCTATTTCAATTCCGTCGACATCAAGCCTGTGTCCATGCCGATCGTTCACGAGGTCGCCCGGATCATGTCGGAGCATCCGGAGGTGCGGCTCGAAGTGCAAGGGCACACGGATCCCACGGGCGCGGAGGACATCAACGAACTTGTTTCCTGGGCGCGCGCGGAAGTCGTCTATCATCACATGGTGCTTCTCGGCGTCGATCCCGCAAGGCTCACGTACAAAGGCTACGGCACACAGCGACCGATTGCGCCGAACGAATCTCAGGAGGGACGCAAGCTGAACCGTCGCGTCGAGTTTGTGGTGCCGACGGAGGGGGAGTCGGCCCTCCCGGCCCCTCCGCCCTCCGCACCTCCGACGCCCTAGCCCATTTGTCATTCCCGCGAAAGCGGGAATCCAGCGTGTAGGGGAGCAGCTTTAGCTGCTCCCTTTTCTTGGAGCACTGGTCCCAAGAAGGGAGGACCTCAAGGTCCTCCCCTACGGCTCCCAGGAAGGCTAGGCTGAAGCCCGGGCCTACCAAGCAGTGCTCTTCGATCCCGGAAACCGCATCCCCGCCCGACAACCGCCATCTACTCGGCCCCGATGTCCCGGCAATTGTGACGTGCATCACAATATTCCTTGACAATCCGCCCTCGGCGGATAGAATTGCGCCCAACATGAAACACATCACCTTGCTGCTGCTGTTCCTTTCCGCCGCGATCACGACGAATTGCGGCGGAATCATCGTCAAGAATTTGAGGAAAGCGGGGCTCGTCGCCCAGCGCAATCCGGACCCCATGCTCATCAAGTACGGAGCACCGAGCAACCTCCTCCTGTTCGAAGGGTTGGCGGACACCTTCTCGGACAACGCCGACCTCATGAGCATCATCGCGCAGACGTACTGTAGCTACGCGATGGGATTTGTGCAGGACGACGAGCCGGAGCGCGCGATGGTCCTCTTCATGCGAGGCCGCGATTTCGGTCTCCGCTCCCTGCTGCTGACGAGTCCCTTCAAGAAAGCCGTTCGAGCCGCAGCCGGGAAAAAGCCTGCAAATCAGGCGGAAGCCATCGAACAGGCCGTGGAGCATCTCGAAAAGGGCGTGGACGCCATCAAGGACAAGAAGCTCGTCGAGCGCCTTTTCTGGACGGGGAACTGCTGGGCCGGCTGGCTCAATCTTGCGAAGAAAGATCCGCTCGCACTCTTCGACATTCCAAAAGTGCTCTCCCTCATGAACCGTTCGAAGGATTTGGACGATCAATATTTCTACGGCGGCGTACACGCCTTCTTCGGCGCATACTACGCGGGGCTGCCCTCCATCGCCGGCGGCGGCGTGGAAAAGAGCCAGAAGGAGTTCGACATCGCGTTCGGCCTGAGCAATAAGAAGCTCCTCCTGCCCTACGTCCTCTACGCCGAACAGTTCGCCACGCTCATCAAAGATGAAGCGCTGTTCGACAAGGTTTTGCAGGAGGTTCTGGATACTCCCTCGGACACGGTGCCGGAAATGACCGTAGCCAACGAAATCGCCAAGCTGAAGGCGAAACGCCTCATCTCCAAGAAAAATGAGCTGTTCTGACGCTCGCCGGCTGATCCTTTCCATCGGGGGTCGCGCCGCGGCGGCGATCCTGCTTGCCCTTGCTCTCTCGGTCGGCACCCGTCCCGCCCGCGCGGAGGATCTCCGGATCAAGATGGCCATTCTTCCCCCCGAGGGCACCACGTGGGGTCAATTCGTCAAGGAAACCGCGGACCAGATCGGAAAAGATACGCAGGGCCGAATCAAGATTACTCTCTTCGCCGGCGGCACGATGGGCGACGAACCGGATGTCGTCCGAAAACTTCGCCTCGGCCAAGTGCAGGCGGCGGGCCTCACGGGGATGGGCCTGGGCATGATCGCTTCCGAGATCCGCGTGATCGAGCTTCCTTTGCTTTTGAAGGAGTACAAGGAGGCGGTCTTCCTGTCGGACAAGATGTTCGGAACGTTCCGCGACCTGCTCGCCAAGAAGGGAATGGTCCTCCTGACCCTGGGTCCCTTTGGAGGCATTTACATCTTCACGCAGAAGCCGCTTCACAAGCTCAGCGACATTGCCGGCGAAAAAGCGTGGGTATGGGCGGGTGATCCCCTCGCGGAGGCGATCTACAAGGAGCTTGCCGTCGTAACCCCCGTTCCCCTCCCCGTGATCGAGGTTCTCACCGCCCTCCAGACCGGGCTCGTCAATTCCTTCTACATCAATCCTCTCGGCGCCATCGCGTTCCAGTGGTACCCCTACGCCAAGTACATCGTTGACACTCCGCTCACCATGGCCACCAGCGGGTTCGTGGTCGATCAGAAGACCTGGGACAAGGTGAAGCCCGAGGATCGAGCTTTCATCAATCAGAGGGCCCAGGAGCTCATGGTCCGACTGGGCGAGCAGGTGGAGCGCGAGAACGAGAAGGCGCTCCTCGGTCTGAAGAAGAAGGGGGTCCAGTTCACCAAGATGGATCCGCAGGGCCAGGAGGAAATGATGGCCAAGATGGAAACCGTGCATCAGAAACTGGTCGGCGTGCTCTACCCCAAGCCCCTCCTCGAACAGGTTCAAGCCAGTCTCAAGGGCTACCGGTCCGGTAAGCCTTGACCCCGCCCCCAAATCCGTGGACGAGTGGACAAGTGGGCAGGTGATCGAGAGACCATGACCCTCCCACTTGGGCACTTGACCCCTGGATCGCTCGACCACGCCTCCCGATGAAAACGCTAAACCGCTTGACGGCCGGCATCTGCAAGGTGGAAAGCTTTCTCGTTTTCGCCCTCCTCCTCATCATGGTGTGCCTTTCCTTCTGGCAGGTCACGGCGCGCAACCTGTTTTCCAAGGGATTCCACTGGGCGGACGATTTTCTTCGTCACAGCGTGTTGTGGACCGGCCTCCTCGCCGCCTCGCTCGCCACCACCGAGGGAAAACACATCAAGATCGACATCTTGAACCTGCGCATGTCCGAAGCCGTTAAGATCAAGATCGAGGCGGTGATCAGCTTCATCGCCGCCGGCATGTGCGCGCTCATTTTCAAGACCGCGTGGGTGTTCGTCGCCACGGAGAAGCAGTACGCCGAGATGAACTATTCGCTCCACGTGGCCACGTGGGTCCTGGAGAGCATCTTTCCGATCGCCTTCGGCCTCGCGGCCTTCAAGTTTGTCATACGGGGGTTGAACGGGCTGCTCGCCAAACCGCACAGGACGTGATCGCCCGCGTCTGACCCATGATTCTGCTCCTCATCGTTCTTCTCCTACTCTACTCCTCCTTCGGCGGTCCCCTCTTTACCGTCATGGGCGGCGCCGCGCTGATCGGGTATTACTTCGTGGCGGATGTTCCCACAGCCTCCCTCATCGCGGAGGCGTACCGTATCGCCAGCGCGCCTTCCCTCATCGCCATCCCGCTCTTCACTTTCGCAGGCTACATCCTCGCTGAAAGCAAGGCTCCCGAGCGGCTCGTCAATCTTGCGAACGCGGCGTTCGGCTGGCTTCCCGGCGGGCTTTCCATCGTCACGCTCTCCGCCTGCACCATCTTTACGGCGCTCACCGGCGCGTCCGGCGTCACGATCATCGCGCTGGGCGGACTCTTGATGCCCTCGCTGATCAAGCAGAAGTATCCTGAGAATTTTTCGCTCGGATTGGTCACCTGCTGCGGCAGCGTGGGTCTCCTCTTCCCGCCCAGCCTACCCATCATCATCTACGGGATCGTGGCCGAGGTGGACGTCAGCAAGCTCTTCCTCGCGGGCATCGTGCCAGGCGTCGTCATCATGGTCTTCCTGTCCATTTACGCCATGTTCCGGGCGAAACGCGCGAAGGTCCCCCCGACCAAGATGACCGTCCGGGGCATCGGCAAAGGAATCAAGGACGCCGCATGGGAGATCCCCATCCCGTTCGTCATCCTCGGCGGGATTTACGGCGGCTATTACACCGCGGGCGAGGCATCGGCCATCATGGCTTTCTACGTCTTCATCGTGGAGGTCTTCATCAGGCGTGAAGTCCGGTTCCGCGATCTCCCCAAGATCATGAAAGAAAGCATGCTGCTCGTCGGCGGCATCTTGATCATCCTTGGCATGGCGCTCGGTTTCACCAACTTCCTCATCATCCAGCAGGTGCCGGACAAGATTTTCGAATGGATCAACACCTACATTCACAGCCAGATCACCTTCCTGGTGGCGCTCAACATCTTCCTCCTCATCGTCGGGTGCCTGATGGATATCTTCTCCGCGATCGTAGTGGTTGTCCCGCTCATCGTTCCGATCGCCCGGAATTTCGGCGTGGACCCCATCCATCTGGGCATCATCTTCCTCACGAATCTTGAAATCGGGTATCTGACGCCGCCCGTCGGCATGAATCTTTTCATTTCCAGTTTCCGGTTTCAGAAACCGATCGTCCAGCTCTACCGCGCCGCCATCCCCTACATCGCCGTCCTCGTCGCCGCCCTTCTCGTAATCACCTACTGGCCGGAACTCTCCCTCTGGCTCGTGCATCGCCTCAGCGCCCCCTGACGGGTACGCGCTCAAGACGCGGGCTAAAGCCCGCGCCTACCAAGAACTCTCGCGTCCCGGTAGCCGCAGGCTTTAGCCTGCGTCCGAAGACGCACCCATAAAGGGTGCGCCTACCAGAAAATGGTTCAATCCCTCTTGGTAGCCGCAGGCTTCAGCCTGCGTCCGAAGACGCACCCATAAAGGGTGCGCCTACCAGAAAATGGTTCAATCCCTCTTGGTAGCCGCAGGCTTTAGCCTGCGTCCGAAGACGCACCCATAAAGGGTGCGCCTACCCAATAAGGGTTCATCCCTCCTTGGTAGCCGCAGGCTTTAGCCTGCGTCCGTCGCCCCACGGATTGTTTGACGTTCGGGCTTGGTGTATAACACCCCGCCTGATACCAAAGGAGATCATCATGTCTGATTTGTTCACCTCCGAGTCGGTCACTGAAGGCCACCCGGACAAGATTGCCGATCAGATCTCGGACGGCGTGTTGGATGCCGCCCTCGCAGGCGATCCGACGAGTCGCGTCGCGTGCGAGTCCATGCTGAAGGACAACCACGTCATCGTGGCCGGCGAGATCACCACGCGCGCGCGCATCGATTTCGTCAAAGTCGCCCGCGATACGATCCGGGATATCGGCTACGACGACGTCAAGAAAGGGCTGGATTGGAAGACATGCGAGGTTCAAAACCTCGTCGGCCAGCAATCGCCGGACATCGCCATGGGCGTGACCCGCGCGAAGGAGGAGGAACAGGGCGCCGGCGACCAGGGCATCATGTTCGGATTCGCCTGCAACGAAACGAAGGAGCTCATGCCCCTCCCCATCCTTCTCTCTCATCGCCTCTCCTCACGCCTCTCCGAAACCCGCAAGAAGAACATCGTCGACTATCTCCGCCCGGATGGAAAATCCCAAGTGACCGTGGAATACGCCAACGGACTTCCCACGCGCGTGACCACCGTGGTGATCGCCGCGCAACACAATGAAGAGGTCTCCGATGACGCTCTCCGCGCCGGCATCACCGAACACGTCATCAAGCCCGTCATTCCCCAGGAGTTTTGGGCGAAGGACATGCGCATCTTCATCAATCCCACCGGGCGGTTCGTCATCGGCGGGCCGGCGGGCGACTGCGGCCTCACGGGCCGGAAGATCATCGTGGACACGTACGGCGGCTACGCCCGCCACGGCGGCGGCGCCTTTTCGGGAAAAGATCCCTCCAAGGTGGACAGAAGCGCCGCCTACATGGCGCGTCACGTGGCCAAGAACGTCGTGGCCGCCGGGCTCGCCAAGAAATGCGAGATCCAGCTCGGCTACGTCATCGGCGTGGCCGATCCCGTCTCCGTCCGCGTGGACACGTTCGGAACGGAAGCCGCCGATCCGCAAAAGATTTCAAGCGCCATCCGCGAGGTCTTCCCGCTCCGGCCGGCTCGAATCATCAAGTACCTCGACCTTCTCCGCCCCATCTATCGCAAGACGGCCGCGTATGGGCACTTCGGACGCGAGAACGAGGGATTTACCTGGGAGAGCACGGACAAGGCCGCTGAATTGAAGAGGTTGCTCCATGCATAGTTTCAAAGCCTATCACGTCAAAGACGCCTCGCTCGCCGCCCGTGGGCGCGACCGCACGGAATGGGCGAAGAAAAGCATGCCCGTTCTCAGCCAGATCGAATCGGATTTCCACCGTCAGAAGCCTCTCAAGGGCCGCCGGGTATCGGCCTGCCTGCACGTCACCACCGAAACCGCGGTCCTCATGCAGACTCTGAAGGCCGGTGGAGCGGACGTGGCGCTCTGCGCCTCCAATCCCCTTTCCACACAAGACGACACCGCGGCATACCTGGCCAAGGGGCTCGGCATCCGCGTTTATGCCATCAAGGGTGAGAATCGGAAGACGTACTACGACCATCTTCGAAGGGCCGTGGATCACAAGCCCGAAATGACCATGGACGACGGCGCCGACCTTGTTTCGATGATCCATTCCAAGAACGGCGAAAACGAGGAAGTGATCGGCGGCACGGAAGAGACCACCACCGGCGTGATCCGCCTCCGCAGCATGGCGCAGAGCGGCGTTCTCCGCTATCCCATCATCGCCGTGAATGACGCGAATACGAAACACCTTTTTGACAACCGTTACGGGACCGGCCAAAGCACGCTGGACGGCATCATTCGCGCCACGAACCGTCTCCTCGCCGGAGCCACGTTCGTCGTTGCCGGTTACGGCCTCTGCGGCCGAGGCGTGGCGATGCGCGCGCGCGGCCTCGGCGCGAATGTGGTGGTCACCGAAGTAAGCCCCCTCATGGCCCTTGAGGCTGTGATGGACGGCTTCCGCGTGATGTCGATGGGCCGGGCGGCCAAGGAAGGCGATTTCTTCTGCACCGTCACCGGAAACACTCACGTGCTTCGGCAGGAGCATTTCCAAGCCATGAAGGACGGCGCGATTCTTGCCAACTCCGGGCACTTCAATGTCGAGATCGACATCCCCGCCCTTGAAAAGCTGTCGAAGTCCACCCGGACGATCCGTGACTACGTCGTGGAATACACGCTGCGCAACGGCCGGAGGCTCTACCTGCTCGCCGAAGGCCGGCTCGTCAACCTGGCGGCAGCCGAAGGTCACCCCTCCAGCGTGATGGACATGAGTTTCGCCAACCAGGCGCTGAGCGCGCGCTATATGGCTGAACACGCAGAGGAACTGGCGCCCGAGGTGATCCGTGTTCCGGAAGAAATCGACTCCGAGATCGCCCGGCTGAAGCTGAAATCGCTCGGGGTGAACATCGATGGACTGACTCCGGAACAGAAGAAATACCTCTCCAGCTGGGAAGAAGGAACGTAACCTCTCTCTTGCGGATTCGCAACGTTCGGGGCATCCTCAACCGATGATCCGGATCGGCCTGATCGGGTACGGCGAGTGGGGCCCCAATCACTTCCGCCACTTTTCCACGCTCCCCGGCTCGCGCGTCGTCTGTGTGTGTGATCTGAACGCCACCCGCCTCGAATCCCTGCGCCCCACGCATCCGGACCTTGAACTTGTGAGCGACGCGGACGCCGTCCTGGGCCGGAAGGACATCGACGCCGTTGTCATCGCCACCCCAGCCACCACCCACTTCCAGCTCGTGAAGGCGGCGCTAGAAAGCGGGAAGGACGTCCTCTGCGAAAAACCCCTCACGCTGAAGTCCTCCGAATCCGACCTGCTCCATGAGATGGCCCAGCGCACGAAACGGATCCTCATGGTCGGACATGTGTTTCTCTTCAATGCCGGAATTCGCAGGTTGAAGGAGTATCTGGACCGCCACGCGCTCGGCACTCTCCATTACATCTACTCGTCCCGCCTCAATCTGGGCCCTGTCCGGCAGGATGTGGATGTGATCTGGGATCTCGCTTCCCACGACGTTTCGATCATGAACTACCTTCTCCAAGCGGAGCCCGAGGAGGTGTCGGCGAATAGTGGATTTTTCCTCCAGCGCCCGATCAGCGACGTGGCGTTCATCTCTCTCCGATATCCCAAAAACGTGCTGGTCAACCTCCACGTCAGTTGGATTGATCCCGTCAAACTACGTCAGATCACCGTCGTCGGCAGCAGCAAGATGATCGTATGGAACGACCTGAGCCCGATCGAGCCGATCCGCATTTACGACAAAGGGATCGTCCACGAGCCCCGATACAGCAACTTCGGCGAGTTTCATTACCTCACCCGCGAGGGAGACATCCAAATCCCGCGAATCGACCTCGTGGAACCCCTCCGGGCGCAGGACACCGCCTTCCTCGAATGCGTGAAACAGCAGAAACAACCGCTCTCTGACGGAGCATTCTCCGTTCGGGTCGTCCGCACGCTCGAACGCATTTCGGAAGCGCTGTCGACCCCCCACACTTTCGCACCCGCTCCGCCGGCCCGCCTCCAATCCGCCGGCTGACCGGTCCAGACCCGAGCCGGTGGAAATCCTGGTCCTCGTTCCCGCCTACAACGAAGAAGGCAAGGTGGGCTCGGTCGTCTCCGACGTGAAGAAGCACACCCCATACAACGTGGTTGTAGTGGACGACGGTTCAACCGACCGAACCGCCGCGGAAGCCCGCTCGGCCGGCGCGGAAATCGTCCAACACGGCGTCAACCGGGGCGTGGGGGCCGCCCTCCGAACGGGGTTCGGGTTTGCCCTCAAGAACGGATACGAGGCGGTTGTCGTCATGGGTGCCGATGCGCAGGACCACGCCGAAGAGATTCCCCGCTTGCTGCTTCCGATGGAATCGGACGGCTGCGATTTCGTTCAGGGTTCTCGCCGCCTCGGCGGACTCCGCGCTGTCAACATCACCCTCTTCAGGCGCGTGACCACGTGGGTGTATTCCGCGTTGTTCGGCCTGATCACCGGATTCCGGCTCACGGACGGAACGAACGGATTCCGGGCCTTCCGAACCCGCATCCTGAAGGATCCACGGTTGGACCTTTCCCAGCCCTGGCTGGATCGGTATGAACTCGAGCCCTATCTCATGTACCGCGCAATCAAACTTGGATACAAGCTCACGGAAGCCCCGGTCACGAAGTACTATCACATGGGAGAGCTGAGCTACACGAAAATGACTCCGTTCCGGGACTGGTGGAGCATCCTGCGCCCGCTCATCTTCCTCCGTCTCGGCCTCCGCAAATAAGTGTGCGTCCGGAAACTCACCTCCCGTAGGGGAGGACCTTCAGGTCCTCCCTTCTTGGGAGCAGCTAAAGCTGCTCCCCTACACGCTCCGAAAGTAGCTTTCTCCTTCGGATGATCCGCGGCCACCTCATCGTTCATCCGGTCTTGCGCCAGCGCCTCCCCGAATGGGTGCCCGCCGAGATGCCTCTCGTCGTTCCGTCAACTCTTCAACCGCCCGCCGCAGGCGCGAGCCCCGCCCTCACCTTCCGGCCTCTGGGCGCGTCTGATCCGTGGACCCTCGTGACGGAAACACCCCACGGCCCCTTCGAGGCTCGCGCGGACTTGGGCGCCCTCATGGACTTCGTCCGATACGAACGGTACCGCCCCCCGTACCGACCCCTCTACACGCGGATTCCGCTTCCCATTCATCGCATTCCACGTCGGCTGCGCGCCACGGCGTACCGGTGGCTTTCCTCACGGTCGAAGCGCCACCCGCGCGCATCGGGCTTCACGTTCCCCGCCTGGCCCAAGGACGTGACCGTCGACACCCTGTCCCTCCTGGGGTCAATGCTGAATGTTGACAAACTCACCGGTCCAGACAAGTCAATCTTCAAGATTGACCCCGTGTGGCCGGAGGGCAAGAGCTATGCCGTGGTGCTCACGCATGACGTAGACTCCGGGTGGGCCTTCGAGCACACGGAGAATGTTGCCCCGCTTCTGAAAATCGAGTCCTCAGCCGGAGTACGGTCGGCCTGGTATTTTGTGGTCAAAACGATCCCAAGGCGTGAGATCCTGACACGGGGCTTGGAACGCGATGGCCATGAGATCGGATTTCACTGCTACAACCACGATCATCGCTTCCCTTTTCTTTCCGAAGCCGCGATGCGCGCGCGGCTGGATCGTTGCCGTCCGTTTCTCGACCGGTTTGGCGTAAAGGGAATGCGATCCGCAAACTACCTCAAGAGTTCCCGATTCCTCTCCATCATGGGTGAGCGATTCGAGTACGACCTATCCTTCCGCGATTCCTACCATGGCGCAGGGGGCGCTCATGGCTGCTCCACGGTGCACCCGTTTCGGATTGGGGGAGGCTCCCTCCTGGAAATCCCGACAACCATGCCGGATGACTACGACCTTTTTTCCCGCGGGCTGTCCCCCGAGGAAGCCCTGAAGATGCAAATCGAATCGATGGAGAACATCAAGATACGCGGAGGCGTGGTCAATCTGGTCACACATACGGAGCCTCATCTTTCGGTGAACAAGAAGGGGCTATGCCTGTACCAGGAAATCGTTCGATACGTTTCATCGGACCCCGCCGCCTGGATCACCCTCCCCCGCGATCTCGCCGCGTGGCGGAAAAGAGCCTCCCTGCTGGCCCCGCGTGAAACTCTGCCCACTTGACGATTCACGATTCTCGATCCACGATCCGTATGTTGCAAGTTTCGGACCTCGACGCGCGGGCTGAAGCCCGCGGCTACGAAGAGTGGGACCAGAGGTAGGCGCAGGCTTTATGCCTGCGTACATTCCGCGCTGTCAGGTGAACAGTTTAGAGAAGTGCGTGACCAGCCAGGAGGGCGCGGTCGCGCACCATGGAGGACACGATGTCCTCGCGCCGTCAGGCGCACATTTTGGAGAGGTGCGTGAGCGGTTGAAACGGCACGCCTGGAGAGCGTGTAGGGATTAACGTCTCTCGTGGGTTCAAATCCCACCCTCTCCGCATTCCATCAGTACTTACACCGGTTGAAATCCCGGCCCGAACGCGTTAAGAAGTGCGCATGGAAGACGTCATCCCGACCGAACTGAAGTGCCCGTTTTGCCAAGGCATGTTTGTCATCTCCGGTCTCGCCCTCGACGAGGATCAGAGCATCTACTGCAAGTGCGGCCACTGCGGCAAGAAAGTTCAGTTCGCCAAAGTCGAACACCACGAATTGAAGTCCACTCCTACCAAGAAGAAGTAGGTGGTGAAATTCCGATTGGATTCCGAGGCTGATTTCTTGTTGGCAATGGTGACTCAGATGATCCCCCTCCATAATGGGTAGCATTCACGGCGGACTCATCGTCGCCAAGGCCCTGAAATCTATCGGCACGGAGTGCCTGTTCACCCTCTGCGGCGGGCATATTCAGAATATCTACGACGGATGCCTCACCCTCGGAATCCGGGTCGTCGATTTTCGCCACGAACAGGCCGCGGCCCACGCCGCCGATGGATGGTCCCGCGCCACCGGGAAGCCGGGCGTGGTCGCCGTGACAGCCGGTCCGGGTGTAACCGATGCCGTTACCGGGGTGGCCAACGCCTGGCGGGCCCAAAGCCCCATGATCGTCATCGGCGGCCAGGGGCCGAAATCCATGCAGGACAAGGGATCTCTCCAGGAGATGGACCACGTTGAACTCATGCGGTCCATTACGAAGTGGTCGGTGTCCGTTCCAGAAACACGCCGCCTCGGTGAATATGTGCTTCATGCCTACCGGGTGGCCCTCTCCGGAGTACCCGGGCCCGTCTTCCTCGAAATGCCCATCGACATCCTGATGAACTACGCCGAGGAAGCCGAGACCGGAATCCCCGATCGCCCCCCCGAAGTCCCTCCCATGGGACCCGATCCCGCTCAGGTGGAACGCGCCGCCGAGCTGATTCGGACGGCCCAGAATCCCGTCGCCCTCATCGGAAGTCAGTTGGCCTGGTCGCGTCGCCGTGACATCGCCCCCGAATTCTGCGAGACGCTCCACATCCCCGCGTTTCTGAATGGGATGGCCCGCGGGGCCCTGCGCCCGGACCATCCCTGGTTCTTCCATCTCTGCCGCCGCCAGGCCCTGGAAAAGGCGGACGTCGTTCTGGTCTTCGGAACCCCGCTCGATTTTCGGCTGGATTATGGTCGAGTTCTCGGTGAGAAAGCAAAGATTGTTCAAGTAGACCTTGAAGGTAAGGAACTCGGTCGAAACCGTCCGCTCGACCTCGCCATACTCGGTGACACGGGGCTTGTCATGGATGGACTACTGCGCACCCTGGGCTCCCGCAAAGACGGCGCCCCGAATCACGGCTGGATCGAGTATCTCCGGCAAGCCGAGACCAAGGCCTGGGAGAAAATGAAGCCCGAGATGGAGTCGAATGACGTACCGGTGAATCCCCTCCGCTTTTCGAATGAACTGAGGAAATTTGTCGATGAAAACACCGTGCTGATCGGCGATGGAGGCGACATCGTGGGTACCGCAGCAAAGATGAATTTCCCGTACAAGATGGGGCAATGGATGGATCCCGGCCCGCTCGGAACGCTGGGCGTCGGCCCCTCTTTCGCGATGGCCGCCAAGCTCGCGAATCCCGAAGCACGGGTCATGATCGTATACGGAGACGGCTCATTCGGACTCAATGGATTCGAATATGAGGCTGCCATCCGCCAGAAGATTCCTTTTGTGGGCGTGATGGGCAACGATGCCGCATGGATGCAGATCCACCGCGGCCAGGAAATGATCTTCGGCGCCGATCGAACCGTGGCCACCAAGCTCGATTTCACCCGGTATGATCGGATCGTGGAGGCCATGGGAGGTCACGGAGAGTACGTCGAAAAACCGGCCGGGATCGGTCCCGCCATCGAACGATCTCTCGCCTCGGGAAAACCCGCGCTCGTGAACGTGAAAATCGGCCGCAGCGAATTCCGGAGGGGATCGCTCAGTGTGTGACGTACGAGAGATGGGAGGCGGGAGGCGGGAGGCGACATGGCTGTTCCGTTGATGCTGCCTACTCCCCGGGATACCGTCGTGGTCGTCATCGATGCGCAGGAGCGTCTGATGCCTGCGATGCACGCCGATCTCAGGGATCGCGCCCTTAAACACATGCAGGCCCTTCTCAAGGCTTCCGCCGTTCACCAGGTCCCGGTCGTTTGCACTGAGCAGTATCCCAAGGGCCTGGGAGCTACGCTCCCGGAGATTCGTTCCCTGATGGAGCCCTACGACCCCATCGTCAAGACCGCTTTCAGTTGCTGCGATGTCGAGCCTTTCACGCGCAAACTCGAATCACTCAACCGTCCCAATATCGCCGTGATGGGCATGGAAACCCACGTCTGCGTTTACCAGACCGTCGTGGGCTTGCTCCAACGCGGCTACAAGCCTCTCCTGCTATCCGATGCCGTCTGCTCTCGGAAAATGATCGACTACGAGACGAGCGTGGAGCAAATGCGGGAGGATGGCGCCACGATCAGCACAACGGAAACTCTGCTCTTCTCCTGGACGCGCGAGGCCGGTTCGGAGGCCTTCAAGAAAATCTCACTCATCGTCCGCGATTTGAGCTGACCCCCGGGTCGCCTCCGTCCCCTCCGCCGGTACGTTCAGCGACAACAAATGCCTTTGCGTTCTTGCCGCAGCTGAACCCTGCATCTTCCGGCGCCGGCACGTAGGGCAGGCGCTGGCGCTGGAACTCCTCCAAGGCCCAACACGTCCGCCTCCAACCTTTTTCCCTGATCGCGTCCAGGACCACGATGATCCGATCCGGGGTTTGGTCCTCCACGATCCTTCGGATTTCCGCTTCGGGTGTCGATGGCCTCCATCCCGCGCGGAATATTCGTATCCCCGGCCCGTGCGAAAACAGCTGGATATCCCCGGCAAAGACATTCTTCCCGGCGGCGTGAAAGGCTGCAATGAAATCGCTGCCGAACACGCCGACCGTTTGCGACGAGTCGATCGTCCGCAGTAGCCGCTTGAACGCCGCCTCGATCTCCGTCTTCGAGGCTGAGGACAACCGGATGCCACGCGCTCCCGGGATCTCCAGAACCGCATCGTACGCGCCGCGAACGGGATGGTCTCGCGCCGGGAACAGCGCTGAAGCGGAAAAAGGCACGAGCCGAAGCAGGGCCGGGCAGATGGCCCCGAGGAGGATCCCTCCCCCTACCCATCGGCCCCAAGAACCGATCCTTCCCGATCCCCACCGTCGTGCCCCGCGGAACATCGACTCGATCACCACGACCAGAAGGAGCGCCGTTGGCGCGCGCGCCACGGTTGTCGCCATCTGCCTGCCCGCGAACAGGAATTCCACGTCCGCAAGGATCGCCGCTCCAAGCAGGATCAGCATCGTGTCCGTGCGGCCCCGCTCACGCCCCGCGGACAGTCCTCCCGCCACCAGGATCGTCCCTGCGACCAAGGCCGTCATATCCAGGCCGACCAGGAGGGCCTCCAAAACGTCCGAGAACCGGTCGTCCGGAAGACCCCCCCGCAACACGGCCGCTTTCAGGGTGAGCAACGCAGACCCGAGATTCTCCAGGGGACCGAGGGGATGAAAGGTCATTCTTTCCGTGTACACGGGGTAGGGATAGAGGCGTCCGACCATGACATCCCATCCCGCCTGGGATCCGATGGTCGCGTAGACAACCGTTGTGATCCCCGTTGCGACCACCGCAAACACCGCGACATGGCCCCACCCAATCTCCCCCCCACGCCTCCACGTCAAGCAAGCGATGAGGGCCGCCGCCCCGGCGAACAGACCCACGCCCAGCGGCAGGGGCTTCGACAGCAGCCCAACCGCCGCGACCGCCGCCAGGGCGAGGACCTTGCCGGGCCGTGGCCTCTTGGCATACGACGCCAGCAGGGCCGCCGCGGCCAGGAAGGCCGCAACCGCAAGATGATGATTGTATGTCGCCCGGGGCGGGAGGAACGCCCGCCCCGCCAGCAGGGCCGCCAACACGCTCCACCACGGTCCCATCAACCCACGGCAAGACGCGTACGCCGCGCCGTAGCCGATGGTTGCAAAGCCTACCGCCACCAGCCGCACATTCAGGATCTCGTACGCCGCTCCCGTCAGCGAGAAAACCCACTGGAGCAGATACGGATACAGGGGCCCGTACATCCAGTCGATCTCCGAATAAAGTCCGAAACCCCATCCAAGTCGCTGGACCGTGATCAGATCGCGGAATTCTTCGCCTCCGAGGTGGGTTCGGCACAGGGTAATATGGAATGCGAGATGAAGAGCCAGCCCCACGAAGAAGGGCGTACACCGCTTCACGGTCGCCCGTGGAGATACGAGAACCTAGGACAGATCTACGTCGCCCCGGAATCGATCCAGTTCGGCCACCGCGGTGCTGAAGACCGACGCCTTCGGCGCCTGTTTGTGCACCGCATCCCCCACCTTGCGCATCCACGTCAGCTCGTCTTCGACCATGGGCCCCTTCTCGAGAGCATCGACGGCCGATTTCATCTGATCGTGATTGGCCGGGCCGCTCATCACCACGTCGATCGCCGGATTCGACAGCGCAAAACGATAGCAATCCGTCGCTGTCGGCACGGGTACGGAATCCGGCAGCCCCTTGGGACGCTTGAGCAGGGTTCCCCATCGTGTCGTTGTGTAGGTTACCAATCCCGGCCCGCCCTTTTTCACCTGGGGAAATATTTCCTTCTCGGCGCCTCGATGAGCGGCATTGTATCGGATGTGGAGGATGTCAAAGAGGCCCTTCTCCAGAATGGTGGCTCCGTACGGGCGGTGATGGGATGAGAGCGCGAGGCAACGTACCTTTCCCTTCTCCACCAGGCGCGCAGCGGAATCCCGGATCCGCTCCGGAGGCTGGCGATTCCACCATCCGAGGAGGAGCACGTCCGCGCTATCGAGTTTCAAAGAACGAAGCGCCCGGTCCACGCTCCATTCCATCAACTTCGCCACACGCGAGTAGCTCTGGACCACTACGACCATCCGATCGCGGTGCTTGGCGGACAGACTCCGCACGCCATCCCGGAACCCGGATCGTCTCGCCGATCCCCAGTAGAAGTAGTTCACGCCGCGCTCAAACGCCCATTCGAGGTCTCGCGCCCCCACACCGTAGCTCGACGCCACGCCCAGGCGGCCGACTTTCATTCCCGTTCTTCCCAAAACAGCTTCTTTTCCGTTCTTCATAGGCGGGAGTCTAGCAGACCGAAAACCATTCTCAAATAGGCCGTCGGCACACGGCCGGCCGGTTGGAAGAACAGAGGCATGGCGAGCCGCTCCCTCCATCCCCCGATATCCCCTCGGAAGGCCGCATCTCTCAAGAAATCCAGCCGGCCGGCGAGCGGAAGATCCTCCTGCACAACGGCCTGCAATGGCGCCGGGTACCGTACCTCCCACCAGCGGGCCACCTGGCTCAGAGCGAACGCCGTGATCCCGGCCATTCTGAACCGCCGCACGTCATCTGCCCAAGCCTTCCACTCCACTCGATCCCTCACGGCGCGGAAAACATACATCACATCCACGAAATCCGAGAGCATCGAGAAAGAGTTGGTGAAGGCGTGAAGGATGATGTGCAGGAAGGTCATCTCGGGGCTTAGCCGATGCCCCTTGAGGTCCGCGTTCTTCCACACGTCGTATTCAGCAAGGTCGAAATCGAATCGCGCGTGCAGTCCGAACTTCTCGGCGCAGAGTCCCCAGTGGAGATCGACCGGGGGCACCCGCGACCCGTTTGATCGGTGCGAGAAAGTCGCCTCATGGAATCGATTCAGCTCCGGCAGGGGGTGGAGAGGCAAGTAGCCCAGATCGCGGAGGATATCGGCGGCCTTGGGAACATCCTCGCGGTAAACCAGCAAATCGACATCCCCCGTCGGCCGGCATCCCAAATCGGGAAAGGCCAACTCGCAGAGACCTACGCCCTTGAGCGCCAAGCACGGCACGTGCCGCCGCGCCATGAACCGGGTTACTCGTTCTTCCGCGGCCAGGATAAAAAGATTCTTCGCCAGGGTGGTCCTCCGGACGGCCTGCGGAGTCGGCTGGAGGCGGCCACCGGCCCTGAGAATGCCACTCGCGATCTGCCGGGCAATCAGCGGTTGAACACGCTGCCGTCCGGCCGTATTCCATTTGTCCAGCTCCACCACCGACCCCCGCTGTGGATCGACTGCAAGGAGTGTCAGGAGCGACCTAGAGCCTATCCCAAAACGTTTCGCGGACCCTGAAGGGCCCGCTACGGAGAAATCGCTTTTCCGCTGTAGTGGAGCCTTTAGGCTCCGCGAAGCCCGCTCCGGTTCCGTCAGGTTTTGGGATAGGCTTCTAGCTCGACTTTTGCCATTTTTTGAAAGGTTCATGTTGGTCATGATGCGTAGGGGAGGGTCTTCAGACCCTCCCGACAAGAGGGAGCATCTGAAGATGCTCCCCTACTTTCTCAAAATTCACGGCGTGGAAATGGCCTTCCCTCGTGAAGTGATGTTCACACAGCATGGAAAAATGGCAAAAGTCGAGCTTAGGGTCATCCTCGGCTGCCATTGGGCAAGTCTATCACACACCGCCCCGGGCCGATTGGCTTGGCCTCAACGCTGCTATAATCCCCGCGTGACCCCGCACCCACCTCAATGGAAAAGTGGACAAGTGGACGAGTGCGCGCACATCACGGATGGCCGCTGCTTCACCGCCCGATCACCCGGACACTGGGCCACCTCCAAAAGGATAGCTGCAAAGTGACAGGGGATCTGCTCAACCACCATCGGGAATATCTCGATGACCGCATCGCGCAAGCCCTGTACCGGAGGGCCATTCGTCGAATCGTTCGACCGGGCGATGTCGTTGTCGACCTCGGAGCGGGCACGGGCATCCACTCCATGGAGGCGTGTAGAGCGGGGGCGAGGAAGGTGTATGCCCTGGAGTGTGGAGACATGGCCGTGCTTGCGAGGGACATCATCGGCGAATCACCGTTCAGCCGTCGAATCTCCGTCATTCACGAGCACTCCTCATTCGTGCGGCTGCGGGAAAAAGCGGACGTCATCATTTCCTACCTCGGCCCCAGCGACCTCGTTCGGTCGCTCCCGCCGGCCCGCGCGCGCTTCCTGCGCCGGGGTGGGCGAACCATTCCCTCCCACCTCCGGTTCCGGTTCGGCCCCGTGGAGGCGCCGGACGTCTACGCGGCGCGAATTGATGCCTGGAGAAGGCGGAGGGGCGCGGATTTCACGGCCGCGCGCCGATGCGCGGCCAACACGGCCCACACGACCCATTGGCTTCCCTCCCACTTTCTCTCTCGACCTCGCCCCGCGTTCACCCTCCCGTTGGATCCAGGCGTCCACCGGCCCTGGAAATCCAACGGCACATTCGTTTCCGCGCGCGACGGAACGCTCCACGGGATCGGGCTCTGGTTCGAGTTCCGGTTGGCCCGGGGGATCTGGCTCTCCACGCGACCCCCGCTCCGGCTGTCACCCGCCGTCCACAGGCACGCCTTTCTCCCGCTCGAACGGCCGCTGCCGGTGCGGGCCGGGGAGCGCCTGCGGCTCCGTCTGACTCTCCTGCCCGGATTTGAGTGGATGTGGAGATGGAGCGTCCATTCCTCATCTCATGCGCTTGCCGATCAGTCGTCCTTGGATGGCCTGCTCCTTTCAGCGGATCGAATTCAGGCCGCCGAGGGCTCCGCCCGCACAAGGCTGAACGCCCGCGGTCAAATAACACAGTTCGTGCTTGAGAGGTGCCGGAAAGGCCACACCCTGGATCAGATCACCGCGGCCTTGAGCCGCCGCCCTATGACCCTCTCGGGCAACCGCCGGGAGGCGCTCGACGTCACCCGAAACATTCTCGCCGATTTTGCCCGGCGCCCCAGGTGAAGCCGGAAACCGGGGTCCTGCTTCGCGAACTGGACTCGAACGGGGAGGTCTCCTTCGAGGCTCGGGAAGGCCGGGGAGGGTACCGACTCCGATGGCCCCGGCTCGCCACCGTCCACATCACGAAGCGCAAGCAGCGAGTCACCGTGATCCCCGAGCGGGGATCCCCCCGCGCCTCGCTTGCTCCCATCCGCCGCATCGCCCGGGCGTATGCGGTCAGCCTCGGCGGCAGGCAGCCTCTCCACGCCACCGTGCTCACCGGTCACGGGGGAACGCTCGCCCTCCTCGGGACGCCCGGCGCGGGAAAATCGACACTGGCTCTGGCCATGCTCGACGAAGGTTGGCGCCTGGTCACTGACGATGTGCTGTTCTACCGGACGCATTCCCGCGCGATCCGACCCGTTCTGCGTCTCCCGATGCTGAAGGTCAGGCCCGACGGCATCGCGCCGTTCCCGAAGTTCCCCTCGATCCCGCCCCTGAGGCTCCGCGGCAAGCCGCGCTACGATCCTCGTTACGGAAAACTGATGATTCCCCTTCCGAAAATCTCTCACGGCGGAAAGATCGATGTGTTTGTTCGCCTGCGCCGCTCGCGCAAGGGGCACATCAGCGGCCGGAGGCTCTCACCGTCCCAATCCACCTTGAACCTCATCGTCGCCATGTTCAATGGAGCTCTGCGCCCCCGTCGCGTCCGTATCCGGCAAATCCTGGAGGCCGCATCCCTCGCCTCCAAGGTGCCCGTGTGGGAGCTCCGATATCCGACGGGAAAGAGACATCTGAAACGCGTGCCGGAGGCGCTGCAAGGCATCCTGCGACAAACTCAAGAGGGCCGAAGCCGGGACTGACCACGCATGGGCGGGATCTGCGGCATCCTCAACGCTACCGGCCACGCCTCGACCGGGGATCTGCACACGATGCTGTTCATGCTCTCCCACCGCGGCATCGGCGCTCCCGGCGCGTGGTCCTCCACCCCCGCGGCGCTCGGTCATTGGGATTCTCACACCCTTGACCCGGAACGTCGGGGGGTCCAGCCCTTTCACGACGGTTCCAACGGCCCTTGCATCGTCTTCGATGGGCGCCTCGACCACCGGGATGCCTTGCTGTCCGATCTGTGCCTCGATCGCGCAACGGACGTTGAACTCGCGCTGGCCGCCTACTTGCGTTGGGGAGACGATGCATGGACGCATCTCCTCGGCGACTTCGCGCTGGCCCTCTGGGACCCGCGCGAGGACTGCCTGCTACTGGCGAGGGACCCCGTCGGCGTCAGGCCTCTCTTTTACTCCGTTTGCCCGACCCGATTCGTTTTCGCCTCGGAGGCCAAAGCGATTCTGGCTATGACGGATGTCGTTCGCGCTCCGGATCCGGAGAGCATGGCGGAACTGAAGCGATATCGTTTCCGCCGTCATGAGTACACGTTTTTCCAAGGTATCCTCCGGGTGCGCCCCGGCCAGAGGCTCAGAGTCGACCGGCGAGGCATCGACCGGCGCGCATTCTGGAAGCCCGTGTGCTCCCCTCGCCCGAACGGCATGGAGCCGGAGGAGGCCCACAACCAATTCAGAAGACTCTTCATCGAGGCGGTGCGAGACCGGCTTCCGGCCCGCGGAACGGCGGCGATCATGCTGTCCGGAGGTTTGGACTCCTCTTCCATTGCGGTGGCCGCCTCCCATGCCCGCGGTCTGAAGACGACCGGCTGCCCCGCGCGTCTGGAAGCCTACACGCTGCTCTGGAAGGATGGAGAGGACGAACGACGCCTGAGCCGGATCGCGGCCGAGAAGGCCGGCCTCCACGTATCCCCTGTGATGTTGGACGATGTGGAACTCGATCCCACCCCCGCGTTGGTCTTCGAACACGAGACGCCGCTTCTCAACCCCATCGACCAGGTCTACGGCAAGCTGTACCGCGCGGCGGCCGCAGCCGGTCATCGCATCCTTCTGAACGGAGAATGGGGAGATGACCTCCTCCACGGCGGGGCCTTCCTGGCCGACCTTCTCGTCTCGGGGCGCTGGAAGGCATTCGCAAGGCAGATCCGGGGTTTCCGCGACAACGAGGGGATCCCCATTCGCTCGATGTTGCGCTACCTCCTCGAATGCCTTCTCCTGCCGCGCCGGGATACCCCGAAATTCGCCACCCACGCTCAAGAGCAAATCTACGAAGCGGTCTTTGTCCCTCTCAAACTGCTGGCCATCGAGAACCTCGAACGCGGGGCCGCCGCGCATGGCATCGAAATCAGACTTCCCTATCTGGATCTCCGGCTCATCGAATTCCTGTTTCGGGTCCCCGGCGAATGGCTCGCTGAGGAAGGAATCGGCAAACAACCGCTTCGGAAAGGTTTGGCCGACCTGCTGCCCGGGGAGATTTCCGGACAGCCCCGCAAAGACAATACGCCCTTGTTCCGCGTGCCCTCGACCTTCCCGGCGTCAGGACGGGAGGGCGATATGAGAGCCTACTCTTCCGCCTGGTCCGCCAAGGCGGAAAGCGAATGGCGATCCGTCTGGTTCGGCCGGCCGGCTAAGTAGCAGAGCGTTCAGGCTCTGCAAGCAGATGCGCGCAAAGACTCTTGTGCGCATCCTTAGTTATGGTTGCTGAAGGCGGTCTTGTTCGTCGGATCTTTTTCGATGGATCCCCCTCCCCCGCGCGTCAACGCCGTCAGATCGCCGTATTCAATCAGCCGTGGAGCGGCGTAGCGTTGCCGAAGGCCGGTTGGACCGGCACTCCGGAGGGATCCAACGCCTGTGCCCTTCGAGCGTCTCCGCTTTTGAACCATGCTTCCTCCCAAGAGTTTCTCGCTGCCGCCCGCCAGAGCCTCATGGCCCCGCCGGGAGTTCCGTTCTTGTAGCCACATTCGGCCAGTTTGTTCGCCCAGAAAGCCGTGGCCACCGCCTTGCTGCGCCGCGCCGCGGTTCGCTCCGGAAGGATGCCTCTCAAACCCTCACGAAGGAGCCGTTTCCCAACCCCTGCCCGAATCCGCATCCCGGCAGGCATCCTGAATACCAGTTCGACCAAACGCCGGTCCAGAAAAGGAAAACAAACTTCCACCCCTTGATACGCGGCGCCCATGTCGAACGATTCCAGCGTCATCGTATGGTAGCAGCCGAAGAGGGAGCCGTAAAGTTCCCTTTGATTGCACGTGGGGAAGACCGGACCTCCGGTGTTGGGCAGAAGCAGATACCGGAGCGCCCGCATCAACGCCGCCCTCCAATTCCCGACGTCGCTTTCCCCGATCCGTCGGATCTCCCGGTAGAACTCCACCGGCCGGCCGGCCCGGATCAGGTCCCCAAGAAAACTCATGCCGGCCATCATCTGATCGCCCCAGAATCCGGTGAACACCCTTCGCGCGCCCCGCTTCGCCGCCGCCCCGAACATGCCGACGTAAAGATTCGGATCCTGCACCTCCACGAACGGCGACTCCAATTCGACCGCAAGCCGGTCCAGATGGTCCGTCGGCCGGATATCGTCCGCGTCCACCACCGCATTCGGAAGCTTCAGACACGCCGCGGCCGGCCCAAAATGTTCCCTCTCATTCTCAAACGCGCCAAAAACGACCGACTGTGTGTGCAGGCGGGATCGGTCCTCACCTTGTGCCACGTGCGAAGCGGCAGCGGCGATGGAGGTGGAGTCCAAGCCTCCCGAAAGCGTGAAGACAACGTTTCCCTCCTTGGGAATTCTCCGCCGAACGCCCTCCACAAATACCTTTCGGAAACGGCTCAACCACGCGGACTCGCTCAAACCTCCCATGGGCGGCCCGTGGGGAGGAACCCAATACGTCTCGCACCGCAAACGGTCCTCCTCTACGCGCATTCGCTCTCCGGGCAGAACGCGCCGTATCCCCTCGAAGAAACTGTTCTCCAGTGCTCGGAACTTGAACCGCTCGTATTCCGCCATTTTCAGTTCGCTTGGCCGGCACGGGACCCCCGGCACGGCCAGAATGGCTTTGGCTTCCGACGCGAAGATGAATCTTCGCCCATCCCGATAGTAGAAAAGAGGCTTGACCCCCAGGGGATCTCGGGCCAGCATGAGGCGGCCGCGTGGTCCATCCCACACCGCCAGAGCGAAATCCCCGAACAGCCACTTGGGGAGGTCCCACTCGAACTGCCGATACGCCGCCGCCAGCGCGCCTTCGGTGGTTCTCCTCAGATCCGCCGACGAGGCGGCCGTGTTCGAGCGGCGCGGGAAACCCTCATGCCCGCGTGCGCTGCCTTCGCGCCCTCGCCCCGCCGCGCGGCTGATCACATCCACGTTGTCGATCCGGCCGTCCATCACCATACTGACCCCATCGGAGCTCAGCGGGCGGAAGGTCGTCTCATCGACCACCATGAGGGCGTGGACGAGTCCAACGGGGCCATCGCGAACGATCTTCAACCCGTCGGGCGCCCGGTGCCGAAGGGCATACCCCATCCGCTCCAAATGATCCGCGGGAGCCCCGCGGCCGTCCACCTGGAGAATACCGGCTATGCCGCTCACAACACCCCCATCGCCACTGGATTCGAAAGAACTATCGGAGGCGAACCAACCCCTTGCCCGCAAGCGTCCGCGCCAGCGTGAGGATGTCGCGTTGGGCCCGCTCCGCCGTTACGCGGTAGTTCCGCAACAGTCTCCTGCCGATCGCCTCAACGGCCTCCCCGCGCGCGATCCCTTTCCATATCAGCGCCGCGGCATCTTGGAGACCGTAATACCTTCCCTTCCGGAGGTCCAGAAGAACGATTTCTCCTCCCACTTCGCGCCAGACCACATCCGGGGAGATCATCGCCCGCGATCCTACGCTGATTCTCCTTTTGTGATGCGCCATTCAGACCGCGCTCGTATTCAGGCGGCTGCCGGCGCGCAGCCGGCTGCCCTTGAGGGTTTCGCGCGAGGAGGACGCGGCGACTGCCAGAAGGGGCTTCACTCGGCCGAACCGTCCGGCCCGCATCACGTCACGGCTCCCCTCCCGCACCCAGGCATGCCCGTGCAGTCGACCTCTCTCCGGCCTCGCTGAGAGTCGCAACTCGACTCCAGGCGCCCCTCCCAAGAGCCAGTAGGCCGACAGTGCCCGGCGAAGGCAGGAACGCTCCCCCGGCACGAGGGGGTCCACCCTTTCAATCCAATGCGTGACCGCCGCAACATCCGAATCGACCGGTGCAGCGTGGTCGGCCCGCCATTGCAAGGCCCGGAGAATGATTTTGAAGGACACGACTCGGAGGGCCAGTTCGCAGACTCCCACGGCGGCGAGAGCGCGCACCGCGCGTCGCCTCTCGCGGGCTTCCAGGCGCCGGAAGCGCTGAAGCCGACCACGGCTCATGCCGATGATCGCGCCAGTGCGATCGGCCGAGTCTGGCGTTCCTCGGCCCGGACATGCAGCATCCACAGGTGGTGATAAAGCCCTCCACGCGCCAGGAGATCGTCATGCGTCCCTTGTTCGATGATTCGGCCTGCATCCATCGCGAGAATAATATCCGCGTGTCGGATCGTGCTCAAGCGATGCGCCACGGCGAGAACGGTCCTCCCCCTCCCCCATTCGGCGATCGCGTCCTGCACTCGCCGGTCCGTCTCGCTGTCCAGAGCGGACGTCGCTTCATCCAGAAGGAGAACCCGGGGGTCCTTCAGAACGGCCCGCGCGATGGCAATCCGCTGCCGCTCTCCCCCGGAAAGCATCACCCCCCTCTGTCCGATCACGGTGTCCAGCCCTCGCGGCAGCGCCCGGATGAATTCCGTGACGCACGCGATTCGACAGGCATCCTCAATCTCTTTCTCGGTGGCGTCCAGCTTTCCATAACAAAGGTTTTCGCTCACCGTTCCCCCAAAGAGGATCGTCTCTTGAGGAACCCACGCGATCTGGCGATACAGACTTTCCTTCCGAACCGTCCGAATATCCTCGCCGTCCATCTCGATGCTCCCCGCGGACGGTTCGTAGAACCCGTGGATCAGTTGGATGAGAGTACTCTTCCCCCCGCCCGTCGGACCGACGACCGCCGCCACGCTCCCCGCCGGAATGTCCAGGCTCACGCCTCGAAGCACCGGGGGACCGTCGGGGTAGGAAAACTCGACCTCCCTCACACGAATTCGACCTCGCAGGCGTGGAAGGGCTCTCGCTTCGGTCGGCTTCGTCGGGTCTCCCGGTGTCTCCAGGAGCGAGAGCACACGCTCCGAGGCGCCTTGCGCCTCCTTCAGACGACCCACAAGGCTGGTGGCGGTGATGAAGGGTCCCATGAGGAGACCGCCATACAGGGCGAAGGCCACCAGATCTCCCGCGCTCATCCCCCCCTCGATGACCTGCACACCTCCGTACCACACCATCCCCGCCGCTCCCATCACCCCCAGGAGCGTCAGCCCCGGGGCCAGGATGGCATTCACCGCCGCCCTGCGGAGAGCAAATCGGACCCCTTCCCACACTTGGGTCCCGAACCGTTCCGCCTCGAATTCTTCCCGTTGGAACGATCGCACGGCGCGGATGGAGGAGAGCGCTTCCTCCGCGGTGGAAAGCGCCTCGGCCGAGCGATCATGGTAGTCGCGCGAGAGCCGCCGCATTCTCCGGCCGGACCACTTCGCCGCCACCACAACGGCCGGGACGACCGCCAGAACCCAGAGCGAGAGGCGCGCGTTGAGATAGATCAGCAGGGCCGTCGCCCCCGAGAACGTTACCGCATGCCTGGCCAACTCCGAAGGCACGGTTTCCAGGAAGCTCTGGAGGGCGCCCACGTCGTTGGAGAGGCGCGACACGAGCTCTCCCGTCTTGTGACGCGAGAAATAGTCGAACGGTTGCGCCTCCAACCGCTCGAAGAGCCGGACCTTGAGCCGCGCGCCCACCCGCTGCCCGAACCGAACAACCAAGTAGGCATGACCCACTCCGAATCCGGCCTGGAGAATGTAGAGGGCGCCGACCACGGCCATCACGCCGGGAAGCGCGGCGAGATTCTTCTCCGAGGCGATGACATCCACCAAGCGCCTGGCCTGCCACAAAAGAACCAGATTCGCGCCGGCGCCGAGCATCTGCAGGGCCGACGCCGCCAAAAGGGAGGGGGTCTCGGGCCGAACGAACGGAACGAGACTGCGCAGAAATCCCGGCAAACTTCCGGTCAATCTCGGGTCTTGACGCAGCTCGCGTTCCCAACCGTGCGGCAGGTGAAACCCGGAGATCGCGAGGAGTCACAGACGATCGCCAACGCCTCGACCATCTTGCTGTAGACGAGTTCGGGTTTCTTATACGGCTTCCGGCCTATCGGTGATTTCCGATCTTGATTCTTCATCATTCGATCCCTTCGGTTATCCGGCTGTTGAATTGTCGCATGTTACCTGTCCGCAGGAACATTCGCTGCGGTTTCCAGATCCCTCCGTCAGCCCCGCGGCTCGCAGGGGAGCTGAGGTCCTCCCCTCTTTGCTCTGAACGGCCTGATACACAACCTCCGCCTGCTCACAACAGGTCGGCGAAGGCCCCTTGAGATCCCCGGTCTCCAGATGGGCCACGCCGGTGCATCGGCTGCAATAATCCTTCACGGAGCAACTCCGGCAGGTTTTCAGGTCCCCGAATCGAAGCGCGCGGATCTGCTTCAACTGTTCTTCTCCCCACAGATCTCCGAAGGAGCGTTCCCGCAGGTTTCCGATGGCCACCCGCATCGCCACACACGGCATGAGATCTCCATAGGGAGAAATGTACGCGGAAGACGACCCCGCGCCGCACAGCGGATCGTCATTCTGATAGTCCCTGAGCACAAACTCTTCCGCAAATCCGGGGGTTGTCTCCTTGATGAAGCAGGCGAGCTCCGGAGGCATGAGACGGAGGCTTTGCGGCGATCGGTCGCCGTTGTCCTTCGGCACGATCGAAAGATCGCTTCGCAACTTTGCGCCGATCTTTTCCCCCAAGGCCATGACGTCATGGTACTGATCCTGATTCTGTTTCATGATCGGCATGTTCATGTACGTTCGGACGCCCCGTTCATTCAAGAGGCGAATTCCCCGCACGGACTTCTCGAATGAACCCTTCCTGAGCGTGATCGAATCGTGAATGTCCGGATGCGCTCCATAGATGCTCACCAGAACCGCGAGGGGCTTCCAAGAGGCGATTTCGTCGGCCAGCGTTCCGTTCACCATGGTCGCAGTCGTCAGCAGGCGAAGGGCGAAGCCCAGTTCGCGCGATCGCCGGGCGATCTCGATGAAATCTCGCCGCATGAAGATCTCCCCCCCGCTGAATGTGATGAACAGCGTGCCCGCACTCGCGAGCCCCTCCAACACGCCATACACCTGATCCGTCGTCAATTCCGGCCGGTCCATGACCACGCGGTAGCAATGCACGCAGTCCAGGTGACACACGTTCGTGACGTCCCAGTGCACGGTGAGAGGGATGGCACGCTCATGCGCCTTGTCCAGAATCGTCTCGTAGTAGTCCAGAGTCTTCACGGCCATGTCATGTGCCCCCTTCGGCAACCAGGAGTTTCTTGGAGGTAAGGGTGGCCAGCAGTTCTTCCACGTCTTTCAGCGCCGTCTCCGCGTCCACCTCGAAGGCGTCGCTGAGTCGTTGGGCCATGGCGCCGGCCGTCATCGAACCGTCCGCCAGCGACCACACAAAACTTCCCGTCTCGTTCAGGATGTGAACCTCCTGTGTCGAAGGATCGACGATCACGGCTTCTCCGTCCACGATCCGATGCGCCACATCGGGGGAGCGGCGGATCGTGGCTACGCCATTCCCCGCGCTCATGCCGTGGCCTCCTCGAGAAACGGCTCGATGAGGTCACTCAAGTTCAGCGTCAACTTGAAGGCCGGTACCCGTTCCAGAAACCGCAGCATCCGTTCCATCAATTGGTCCGGAGTCACCGCGGCGCCTTCCACCTGGGGGCGCAGGAGGAGGTCCGCCACGGCGCGCGCGGGCGAGAGTCTTTCGCGCCTGGATTTCTCCCCTTGCGCGAGCACAAATACCGCGTGGACGGGGTACCTTGGACCCTCCAGCGCCACGGGGGCCCAGGCCAGAGGACGTGAGTCCGTGAGCCCGTGAGCCCGTGAGCCGGAAGGATGGATGCAGACCAGGTCGTCGTGGAGAATGGGCCGGGCGAGGCGCGAAAGCGTGGTGGTCTTCCCCGCTCCGGAAGGGCCGCAGAAGAGGGTGGCTTCACCGTTCTTCATGGCGGCTCCGGCATGCAGGACGAAACCGCCCTCCCTATATGCAAGCACGGTCCTCACGATCCGAAAGGCGTTCGTGCGCCCGAAGGGCTCAAATCCCGGCTGCACGTTGAACTTCGCCAAACCGGCCTCCCAGTCCATCCGGCCCGCATAGTGCTCGGTCTGAACGACGAGCGAATGGGTTGAATCTTGAATGACCGGGATGGCCGCCCCCGAATCCGGCTCGGCCGAGATCACGATCTGCACGGCCCCTGCCCTCGTACCCTGCTCCGAATCAAACCCTCTCACCTCCCATGGCACCATCATAGGAGAAGATCACCCCGGTGTCCAACCATGGATGGTGCGGCACCGATCCTGCCAAGCGAGCCAGGGAAGGCGAGCGCTGAAGATCGGGGCCAGCCATGGATGGTGCGGTACTTGGCGATACAAGGCAGACAGGAAGTCTGCCCTTTCAACTCTCTCGACCCGGTTGTGTTATCCCTCTCCCATGCGGTATTCAAGCTCGATGCCGGGAGTCTCAAGCAACGGGAGCAAGCGCGTGCTGGCCCGCCACAGGTTTCCCAGCGGCCGGATTGGATTCGAGGCCTTCGAAAACCGGCAGCGATACGAACTCCGGTGGGCGGGGGCTGCGCGCGCCCTTGTGCCGAAAACCGGCCTACGCGCGCGGGTCATTCCGCAGCCCAACGCCCGCCCCATCACGCTGGCGGTACTCCGGCATATCGTGGCGGCCTATGCATCGAGCCTGAGGGGAGTGGAATCCCTGCACGCCACGGTCGTGTCGAATCATCATGGCGCGATCGCTCTACTGGGACCCTCAGGTGAAGGAAAATCGACGCTCGCGCGCCACTTCATGATGCGGGGTTGGACCCTGCACACGGACGACATCCTCTACCTCAGATTCTCCCAACGTTCCGTGTGGCCTGCCCGCCGCCGCGCCTGGTTCAAGGTCGCCCCGGAGTCAGCGCTCCGTGCGCGCGGGGACCGGGACTATGACCCGAACTTCGGAAAGCGAATTACCCTTCTCCCGCCTCCTAAAGCGGCCAAGCCCATTCGGGCCTTCATTCGGTTGAGCCGCCGGCGCGCTTGCCGAATTCATGCCACACCCGTGAGCCCATCCCAAGCAGCCCTCCACCTCATGGCCAACGCCTACAACGACATTCTTTGCCCACCCCCCGTCCTGGCGCGTCAGTTCCGTTGGTCCGCCCGGCTGGCCCAAGCGGTCCCGCTCTGGCAGCTCGAGTACCCGTCGGGCACACGCCACCTGGGTCGAATCGAGCTGTCCTTGGCGAACCTGCTCAAAAGCCTCCCACGGTGACCGGAATCTGCGGGCTTCTCAGTCCCCGCCCTGAACAGGCCTCGGGGAAACTTTGGAACATGCTGTTCATGCTCAGCCATCGAGGAAACGGCATTCCTCAAATGATCCATCGGCCCCCGGCGGCTTTGGGCTTGCTTTCGCAAGACGCAACATCCAACAGAATATCTTTGCGGAGCCGTACGACATGCCTCTTCGACGGTCGCCTGGACAACCGTCGGGAGATGCAATCGGCCTTGAACACGCATGGAGCGACGGATGCCGACGTCGTTGGCGCCGCGTACGACCGGTGGGGACCCTACGCATTCCGAAAATTGAGGGGAGAATACGCGCTGGCACTCTGGGACCCGGAAAACCGGCGCCTGTATCTCGCGCGAGACCCGGTCGGTCTGCGCCCCCTCTACTATGCCTGCTCGCACGACACCCTCTCCTTCGCCACCGAGGCCAAGGCCCTGCTCAGCCTGCCTGACCTTCCTCGAAAGCCGGACACGGAGCGACTCCATGAAATGAACACAGGACGCTACCGATCAAGCGACCGAACCTTCTTCGAGGGCGTCCAAAGAATCGTCCCCGGCGAGTTCCTTCAGGCGACCCGGGAAGGAGTTGCGCGCGGGCGGCTGTGGGACCCCGATCTCCGATCATCCGTCCGTTTTCCCTCCCCCGAAGGCTATCGCGCACAATTCCGCGAGCTGTTCTTCAACGCCGTGCGGCGGTGCATGCCGCGAAAGGGAACCGTGGGCGTTCTCCTGTCGGGAGGCATCGATTCTTCCTCTGTAACCGCCGTTGCCGCCGAAATCGCGCGCCGTGAAGGATCGGGCGTTTCGGTCGAAGCCTTCTCGCTCTATTCCGACCGCTTCCCCGACGAGCGACTCTATTGCGAGGAGGTCGTTCGGACGGCCGGAATCCGGGGCCACGCCATTCGAGCCGACGACATCAGTCTTTCGCATGATCTGTCACAGCGGCTCTTTGAACAGGAAATCCCGCCCGTTCCGCCCGAAGCCAATCTTTTTGACCGCGTATACAAAGAGGCCGCCCGCCGAGGAGTGCGGGTGTTACTGAGCGGCCACTGGGGAGACCAGGTCATGCTGAGCCACGCTTTGCTCGCGGATCTCCTTGCCTCGGGTAGGTGGTTCGAAGCCTGGAAATATGTGCGCGGCTACCGTCGCCAGGATCGCGCCGCGGCAGGCCCCCTCCTCCGGTGCGCGGCGTCCTTTCTCGTCCTGCGACGACGAAGCACGCCGGACTTCCCCAGCCGCGCGCAAAAAGAGGTCTATGAAAACGTCTTCGAGCCGGTCAACGTGCTCTTCCGCGAAGCTCTTGAGCTCGCATCCGCCCACCGTGGCCTTCGGTTTCAGATGCCGTTTCTCGACCTCGACCTGATCGAATTCGTCTTGGCGATACCCGCCACGCAGCGGGTCAGCAACGGCGTCGGAAAACAACTGCTGAGGGAATCCCTGTCCGATCTCCTGCCCGCCAGGGTGCGCGAGCGAAAGGACAAACGGGACTACACGCTGTCCATTCCGCCCAGGCTTGCCCAAGCCGGATTCAGCGGCGACACCCCCGACGACCTTTCGGAGCACTGGTTCCGGCATGCGCGGGAGCAGTGGTCCAAAGCATGGTTCGACAACCCCTGATCGATCCTGCCCCCGGTCCGTGATCGCATTATCCTCCGATGGAACGCTCCTGCATCAATCCGACCCCGTGGCCCTGGTTTTGTTCGTTTCACTCTTAACCGTCCCCTTGGCCTTCGTCAGTGTCCGAAGGTCGCCATAGGCGATGAGGCGTGGCGCCTTGTAGGTTCTTCGCCGCTTCCTTTTGTTCCGAACCATATCTCCTCCCAACGTTCTCTCGTGAAAGCCCTCCAAGGCCTCATGGCTCTCCCCACGGGCCGGCGTGGGAGCCCGGCTTCTTCCTGCATGGCCTCCCAGAAATCGGTCCAATCGCCCTTGCCCTTTCGGCTGGCGATGAAATCCGGGAGGATGCCGGCCAAGCCATCCCTCATCAATCTTTTTCCGATCCCATCGCGCACCCGCTCTTCCGCCGGAACGGCGAACGCAAACTCCACCAGGCGCCTGTCGAGGAACGGATACCGCACCTCGATCCCGCGGAACGCGGCGCCCAGATCGGCCGACTCGAGGGCCATCAGATTGTACAAGCCAAACAGGGCGGAATGCAATTCCCTCTGATTGCACGTGGGGTAGAAATGCCCGCCCAAGCCGGGAAGCACAAGAAACCGCAACATCCGGCGGAGGCTTTCAAGCGTGCCGCCCGTGTAGGTGCGGCTGAGAATACGGAATTCCTTCCAAAGCGCCCCCCACTGCCCCGAGCGGAGCAGATCACCCAGGTAGCCGGTCCCCATCATGGCCTCGTCGCCCCAGAGACCCACCAGCAGAACGCGGCCGAGATCCGCCGCGCGTCGAAACAATCCCTCGTAGTAGTTGGGGTCGTACACTTCCACAAAAGGCGTTTCAAGTTCATACGCCAGTCTATCCACATGCTCTCTCAACCTGAAGGCTGAAGCATCCACCACGATATTCGGCAGGTTCCACATCTCGGCCAGCTTCCCGAAATAGCGGGACTCATCCGGAAAACGCCCGGGCACGCCTGAAATCGTGTGCAGCCCAAGCCCATGCCCCCCCTGTCCATCCGCCCCGCGCTTCGCGTGGAGGGCGGCCGCCGTGATGGACGTGGAATCCAGGCCACCCGAAAGCGTGACCACCATGTCTCCCTTTCCGGGCATCCTGCACCGGACGGCCTCCATGAACAGCTTTCTGAATCGCCTGAGATACACGCGACGCCCGTCGAGCCTGATCGGTTCGCACGTTGGCGGATGCCAGTACGAGGCGCGGAGGATCCTGCCTTTTTCTATCCCAATCGCCTCCGCCGGGAGAACCCTCCGAATGCCTTCGTAGAAGGTGAAATCCATGCCTCGAAACCGAAAGCGGTCATACTCCTCGAGCCTGGATTCGCACGGCCGACAAGGAACTCCGTCCACCGCCAGAATCGCCTTTGCCTCGGACGCAAAGATGAACCGTCTCTCCTCCACCCTGTAGAAGACCGGCTTCACCCCGGCCGGATCCCGCACAAGCAACAATCTCTCCCGATTTGCATCCCAAATCGCGATCGCGAAGTCGCCCAGGAGCCACCGGGGGAAGTTCTCTCCCCAGCGCCCATATGCGCTCCAAACCACTTCCTCCGTCGTCTCCGCCCGATCCCCGAAGCGCCTGCGCAGAACCTTCTTCAAAAGGTCCGCATTGTCGATTCGGCCGTCCATGACCAGAGTGATCCCATCCCGCGAGATCGGACGCGGCGTGGTCCCGTCCACCTTCACCATGAGATGACCGAGGCCCGCCTCCCCCCCCGCGAAGACGGATGAACCGTCCGGTCCACGATGGGCGAGAGCGTCCAGCATCGGTTGCAGGTTCATCTCGCCCACGAGCGTTCCGTCGAAATGCAGAATCCCGGCTATGCCGCTCATCGAGGAAGTTCGCTCTTTCGGGGCGGTTCGGGGAACGATCCGCGATCAGTCTGATGCGGACTCTTCAGCATCCACGAACGCCATGATCAGGCGGCTGGAGGACCTCCCTGAGGGGCCCTCACCGAAGAACCGCCCTTGGCCGCTCCCGGCTCCGCCGGATCGGATCCTTTCCGCTTCTTGCGGAATCCTTTCCACCACACCCTCCCCGCCCGCGCCATCTCTTTCGCGCCATCACGCGCCCGCTCCTGCCATCTCTTGTCCTCGAAGTCGGCCTCTGGAACGTAACGGTAGTACTGGTAGCGATACTGGTACCGCGAATAAAAGTACGGCCCATGATAGTCCACGTCGTTCAGCACGATTCCAATGATGTTCCCCTTCGCATTCCGAAGCTGATCGATCGTCCGCATGAGAAGATCCCGCGAGGTCTTCCCGATCCGATAGACCAGCAGGATCCCGTCCACGTGCGGCGCGAGCACGGTGGAGTCCGCCACGGGCATCGTCGGCGGGCAATCCACAATCACGGTCTCGAAGGTTTCCTTCAGCTCCTTGAGAATCCCTCGTTGCATGAGCAGGTCCAGCGTGGTGGGCGGATGCACGGTGGTCGGTCCGGCGTTCAGAATGTGGAAATTGTCCAGCCCCGGACTCATCTCCAGCGTCTTAAGGTCCAGTCCATTGGCCAGGAAGTGTTCCACCCCCTTCACGCACTGCCGCCAGTCGACCCCCTCCGAAGCCACATTGGTCAACCCGACATCGTTCTCGATGGGGAAGATCTTGTGCATCGTCGGCCTCCGGGTATTCCCCTCCACCAACACCGTTTTCGAGTTTCCCTGGGCAAACGAAAGCGCGAGGTTCGACGTGACAAACGACTTGCCCTCCTGCGGCGTGGCGCTCGTGACCAGAATGACCCGCAGGTTTTCTTTCCGCCGAAGCACCATGCGCAGGCTCTGGAAATGCTCGCTCACCGGCGACTTCGGCCAATGATGCACGACCATGGTGGTGGCATACGTCAAATCCGGCGCGATCATCCTTTTCCGCAAACGCCTCTCCTGCTCAATCGTTTCCTGAAGGTTGAAGTGCGGCACGATGGCCAGCACGGGCAACTTGAGAAACGACTCCACCTCGTGAACGGTGTCAAGCGAGAAGTCGAACGATTCCCGCAGAAACGCGAGTCCCATCCCGAGAATCAAGCCCACCGCCATCATCGAAAACACCGGCAGGAGGGATACCCTCTGCACCGGTGCGGTCGGCGTCACCGCCAGTTCGACGATCCGCACGTTGGTACTCTGCATCGTCCCGCCGAGCTGGGCCTGCTGGTACGCCTCGTCGGCGTGGTCGATCATGGCCTGGAGCCGTGCCACCTGCCGCTCCAGCCGCCCCAGCTCGATCTGTGACTCAAGGAACAGGGCGTTCTTCCCTTCCAGATCCAGCCTGTCCTGGACCCATCGGTTCTCCCTCTCCTCCACTTCACGAAGGGCATGATCCAAAAGTTCAAAGAGCTGTCTCGCGAGCGACCGGATATGGTCCTCCGCGAAACGGATGTCCGGGTGGGACGCCGTGAGCAGGATTTCCTTTTCCCGTTTCTCCAGGAGGGCCGATACGAGCGATCCTCGGATACGCTCGTACTCGGCGGGTGCGCCGGTCCACTCGAAAGACGGCACCGTTTCCCGCTCCATGAGATCCTCACGTTGAAGGAGATCCATCAGCTCCGAGATCCGTCGCCGTCGTTGGGCCAAGTCTGAGAGCCCATCCTCGACTTCGGTCATCCGCCGCAGGTTGACCTCGACGTTCTTCTCCACGCCGAGAATCCCGTGTTCGCGCCGAAAACGGCTTACCGCCTCCTCCGCGGTCTTGAGCATGACCTCCATCGCTTCCTGGCTCTTGCTGCTCACCAGCCGGGTCTCGCGGCTCTTCTCGGCCGCCCGCTCGAGCCGGTAGTCCTTGAACGCCGTCGCCACCCCGTTGGCCATATCCCGGGCCTCGCGCGGGTCGGAGCTCACCGCCAGGATGTCCAGGATTCGCGTCGAGGCGCGCTGCCTGGCCGTTATCCGGTCCTGAAGCTTGTGCAGAATGGCCAACATCTTCTCGTCCTGGAGCGCCTGCTCAACACCGATGTCCGCCGGGATGCTCCCGATCCTCTTCGCCATGGACAGCATCACCGGCAAACTCGTGATGACATGAATCTCCGTCGCGATCTCAACGGACTCATCCAGGTAAACGTAGGAATTCACGTTGAAGGGCGCCTGTTCGAACTCGATGGTGGACCGCGCCCGGAATTGGGCGGTCTGTTTTCGCATGAACGCAAGACCCACCAACATGGAAACGCCGGCCGTAAGGGCGATGATCCACTTCCGCTTCCGGAACACCCGGAAGACGTCCGGGAGCGTCTGAACCCTCGCTGAGGGAATGTCCGTCATGTCCCTATGACCGGAAGCCCTTCAACGCCTTGAGAAAGGCTTTCGGAGGATCACTTCTCTTTCTCTGGGCCGGGTGCCGCGACGTGCTTCCCGTCGTCCGAAACGGCCGGCGAATCCTGCACCTGCTCCTTGATGTAAAGCATCGGGCTCCGCTTCAGGTCGAGAACCTTCACCGCGGAAAGGCGCGCCACCGGCTCGCCCACCAATTCGACCACCGGCTTGAGAGGATTCGCCGAACTGGTCTTTAAGACCCGCGCCAGTTTCTCGTTCGACAACCGCACGAGAGTTCCAGGTGGATACGGTGTGATCCGGCGCAGGGCGGCAATCCAGACGTCTTTGGGAAACTTCTCCTTCCCCTCCGAAACGAGAATCTGAAATCCCTCATAGAAGGATTTTGGCTTCCGGTACGGGCGGAAGTGCGTGATGCTCTCGATCGTATCGCAGAAGCCGATGATCCGCGCATAGGTGTCGATCTCGTCGCCTTTGAGCTGCTGGGGATACCCGGTCCCGTCCTGCCGTTCCTGCTCCTGATAAACCAGCCGCGCAAACGCATCGCTCAGTTGCGATCCTTCCAACAACCTCCGGCCCTCCGTGGGATGGCTTTCAACGATGCGCCGTTCGCGCTCGGTCAGCGGCCGCGGCATGTCGATCAGGTCGGCCGGCAGCTCGCACATCCCGATGTCGTGGAGCAGCGCCCCGGCCCCGAGTATCAGGTTGTCCCGCCCCCGAACGTCCAGTTCGAAGCCCAAGGCCATGGACAGAATGCCCACGTTGAGCGAATGTTCGGCGATGAAATCTCCCTGGTACGCGGCCACGTCGTACTGAAAGACCTTTTCGATCCACAGCTCGGGGCGGCTCTCCATGTCGGTAAGAACATCGGTCAGGAGATTGAACAAATACGGCTCGTCAAAACTGCGCTGATTCTTCAGCCTGTCCAGAATTTTCTGGAATTCCTCCTTCAGACCCAAGTACTTGGAACGAACCATCTCCCGCTGTTCCTTCATCGCAGCGGAAAGCTCGTTCAAAGCCAGATCGCCGGCCGGCAAAACGGGACTCATCCGGTGCATAATACCTTCTCTCACCCTCCTTCGCAAACGATCCCCACACTCTGGGTGTCACGATGCTCGAAATGCCCCTCGCCGGAAGACCCAACCCACCCACGTTTGCCTCCCTGGGGCGGGGGTTTGACCCCCGTCAGGTTTCCACTTGACAAAATACCCCATGGCGACTATGAATGGACAAAACTTTGTTATTCAGGTAACCTATTTTTGTCCGATTTGGAGGGAGGCTCGATGAAATCAGCGCTTCGAAACCTGCTAGGATTGTTCTTGATCGCCACCGCATTCACCGGCGCCGTCTGCGGAACCGAGACGCCGCCGGACAGCGGTGACATCGAAAAACTCGTTTCCAAACTTTATGTCAATTCGAATGACGCCCAAGCCCAGCAGGATCTTCTAAAAGCGCTGGCCACCGCGAAATCGGACATCTGCACCACCGACAAGGACGGCAATGGCGTGGTCCCCGCGATGGACGTGGTCAATCTGGCCAAGTCGCGGATCAGCAATGCGCCGATCGAAAAGCCGGCGAGCACGAGCGCGACCTCCGATGCCGCGGCCAAAACCAACACGGAACTGTTCCTCGAGAGAATCTCCGCCGTCTGTCCCGAGCATAAGGCTGAAGCCAATTTCACCAAGACCATGTTCAAGGTCGGCCAAGCCATCGCTCCCATCTCGGATCTCCTGGGCCTCACTTCCGTCTTCTCCGGCGGAGGTACGCCCGACATCAACAAGCTCATCGGTCCCATCACCGGCATCCTCACTCCCGAAACCCCCTGCGCGGACAAAGGGCTCGCCCAGTGCGGCAAAGAAATGTCCGACGCCGTGGACGCCATGGGCGCGGACATCAGCGCCAAGACCTACGAGCTCACGGACGTGACGGTCACCGTGGACACGACCACCGCCAACCTCAGCGGCAAGTATAATGAAGCGACGCTGCGCACGATCGGCGCGGTGGGATCCATGGTCCACGGCCTCTTCTACTTCCTCGCCGCCCACGTGGATCTCACGGCACTCCTCCCGGAAATCACTCCCCTGATTCCTCTCTTCACCGGCGGCGGCCTCGGCTTCGATACGGCCGGCCAAATTCTCACCACGGTCGACGCCTTGGACGGGGTGATCGTAAAGGTCCTCGAAGGTCCGATTGACCCGACCACGCGCGCCGTCAGCTCGGCCGGTTCCGAAAAACTGGCGACCTCGCGCGACAGCACGGCCCAGGCCATCAAGTGGATCAATGAAGACGGCAAGTCCAAGCCCGTCATCATCACCGCCGTCGAACAGAGCAAGGAAGACGGCCTCGGTGTCCGTTTCTACGATGACAACGGCAACGCCACCCTCGATGGATGCGACGAAATCCAGGTCAACCTGGGCTTCGTGTCGCAATTCCTCAGCGACTTCTACATGACCGCGAACGCCGAAGGCTGCACCGGCGGCGTGAGGTCCAGCTCTTTCGAGTTGCCCGCCAAGTCCGGCGACAAGAACATCGATTACACCAAGCTCTTTTCAGGGGCAGCCGCAACCCTCTCCCAGTTCCAGAGCGCCGTGTCCAACAAGAGCCTGCCCATCGCGGCACGCGACCTCAATACGATCCTTGTGGCCGTCGGCGAAGATGAGATCAAGGATGTCTTCCAGATCTATCCCGGCGTCGTCTTCGAGTCCGGCCTGAGCTTCATGACACCCGGCAAACCCGGCACGGCTGCCGGCAAAGCCAGCGCCCTCAAGGACTACTTCGAAATGGAAATCAGCGCGGATGCCCCGGCCTGTCCGGATGGGAAGACCAAGGACGGCGCGTTTGTCTGCAAGAGCAAGGACGGCAAGTCCGACCAATCGAAGCTCATCTCCCGGGGCGACGCCGATCATTTCGGCGGCGCGGTGACCAAGGACAGCATCTACGTCACCGAGAAGCTCCTGGATGTGAATGCAAAGAAAGCGGACGACACCTTCCGCGCGGCCGAGGGCGGCGGTTTCCTGCCCTACCTCCTCTTCAAGAACGCCGACCTCAAGGGCTTCGCGAAGGTCTCCAACACTCTGATCACCGAAATGACCACCGCTGTCGCCGACGCCGAGGCGGACGGCATCTGCAAGAGGAAAATCGCGCAGACATCCGGGAGCATGGTGCCCGTCGATGCCCGGTTCATGAATGCGCTGATCAACTTCGGCCTCGTTCAGTCCATGGCCTGCGGAGTAGACAGCCAGCTCGGCGGCCTGCTCGGCGGCATGGATATTTCAAGCGGCCTCTCCATTCCGGGCCTGACGGCGAGCGCCCGATAACCCGAGGGGAAGCTACAGAAGTCAGTCATCCCACCCTGGCCCCGGCTCAAGCGTGCCCCTCCGCTGCCGGGGCCTGGCCCCTTCCCGCCACGGGACGTGGCGCGTGAAGCCTGAATCGTAAATCGTGAATCGAAAATCGAGAACCCGACCCTTCCTCGCTCTCCTCGGCGTGCTTGCCACGCCGCTGTTACCGATTCTCGATTCTCGATTCTCGTCCTCGACGTCCGCCTCGGAGGCTCGCACGATCGACACCATAGTGGCCGTAGTCAACGGCGAACCGATCACCTACTACGATCTGAAAACAACTTATGCCTTCGCCCAGGGTGAAGCGGCTCCCGCCCAGCCCAATCCACGAGATCCCACCAGCCGCCCCCTGCGCGCATTCCTCGAACAGCTCATCAACGACAAGATCATCGCCCAGGAGGTTGCCAAGCGGGGAATCCGCGTCACGGAGGAAGAGGTCGCCGAGCAGATTCGTCACATCCGCCGGCAAAACAACCTGACGGAAGAGGCCTTCCGGATGGCCCTCCAGGACCAGGGCATCACGTTCGATATCTACCGCGAGAAAATGGCCGAAGAAATGCGGAAAGGGCGGCTCATCGAAATGGACGTGCGGTCGCAGATCGACATTACGGACACGATGATCCAGGCCTACTTCGCCCAGCACCAGTCCGATCTCGCCGTGCCCGGCAAAGTCACCCTTTCCAAAATCCTCCTCAGGAAAGGATCCGCCCGCGTTGCCGAGGTGACCCAAGCGATCAAGGCCGGGAAGGACTTTCAAGAATTGGCCCGAGGCTACTCGGAGGATTCCGTTACGGCCTCCCGCGGCGGCCGTGAGAGGCCGAAGGATCTCTCCGACCTGCACCCGCTCATCCGCGAAAAAGTGTCCACCGCGGGCCCAGGAGACATTCTCGGCCCTCTCGAAATCGACAAGGACGTTTACTTCCTCCGGGTCGAGGATCTCCAACAGAAACGAACGCCGGTGCTCGAAGACGCGCGCGACTCCATTCACCGGAAGCTCACTCAAGATCAAGTCTACGACAAGCTCCAGGTCTGGATCGACCAGCTTCGCTCCCGCTCGGTGATCGAAGTCTCCTGGGATTGACCCTCCTCTATCGAGGCTAAGCCCCTCTATAGTGACCCGTCTCCCACTATAGAGGCTTAGCAGGAGGCGTAGGGGAGCATCTTCAGATGCTCCCTCTTGTCGGGAGGGTCTGAAGACCCTCCCCTACTTGCTCCCTCTTCTTGTGAGGGCCTGAAGGCCCTCCCCTACGAAGCTTCTCCTGACCGCCGATCCCTGATTCCTAGCCCCGCATCTGACCTCCGTCATGTTTGTAATAGCCTCCCCTGTGATGATCTAATGGTGTGACCATGCACGACACGGACCTCTTTCTCGCCGCCGGCGTCTGCTATGCCCTGGGTACCGTCGGCTACCTCCTCTACCTCGCGAAACTCTCGGTTTCGATGAAAACGCTGGGGTTCGGCGGCGTCCTCGCCGGACTCATCGTACAGCTCGTGGCCTTCGCCTGGAGGTTTTCTGCTCTGGGCTACCTTCCGATTGCCAGCTTCTACGAGGCCATCGCGTTCTTTCTTTGGTGCCTCCTGGCCATGCTCGCGGTTTTCCACACGCGCTACAACCTCGCCATCCTGGGCTCGTTTCTGTCGCCGCTGGCCCTGATCTTTCTCGTCCTCGGCGCCACCGCCCACAAGGGGCCATCACAGGTCCAGATGCCCAGCAATCCCCTCTTCCCTTTTCACGTGGTTCTCTCCTTCCTCGGCGAGGCCGTTTTTACCATCGCCTGCGCCGCGTCCGTCATGTATCTCATCCAGGAGCGCCAGCTCAAACGCAAACACTTCGGCCCCATCTACCAGCGCCTTCCCTCCCTCTCCATGATTGAACAGCTCAACGCCCAGTGCCTCTACAGCGGATTTGTGCTCCTCTCGGTCGGGGTGGCCCTCGGATTCATCATGGCCCGTCAGGAGTGGGGGCAGTTCTGGACGTGGGACCCCAAGCTGGTCTTCAGCACCGCCCTGTGGGCGCTCATCGCCTTGGCCCTCATTACTCGCCGCCTCCAGGGTTGGACGGGACGACGGTCCGCCGTCTTTATCCTCTTCACCTTCGTGGCCGTCCTGATGACCTTCATGGGCGTCAATTTCATGAGCGACCGTCACCGCTTCGGGTAAGGTGGAGCTGTCTCTTCTGCTCGTCGGCATCAATCACAAGACCTCGGACATCGAGATCCGCGAGAAGCTCTATTTCACCGAGGACCGCGCCCGATCCTTCCTCCGAACCCTGCCCGCCGACCTTCCTTCGGCGAAGGAAAGCGTCCTCATCTCCACGTGCAATCGCACGGAATGCTATTTCATGACGAGCCATTCTGATGACACCGCTTCCGCGCTGCTCCGTCGGCTCGGCAACGGAATACCCCGCATCGAGGAGCTCTTGAACGGCTCCGCCTATCGTTGGTCCGGACTGCAAGCCATGGAGCACCTGTTCTCCGTCACCTCCAGCCTCGATTCCATGCTCCCCGGAGAGACCCAGATCACCGGCCAAGTGCGCGACGCCTATCGATGGGCCCACGAGGAAGGAACCGTGGGCTACTACATGCACAAGACCTTCCAGAAGGCCCTTCAAGTGGCCAAGCGCGTCCGGCGTGAAACCCGAATCGGCGAGAACGTGGTCAGCCTGAGTCATGCCGCCGTCGAACTGGCCCGAAAAGTGTTCGCGGACTTCTCCGAACGCACGCTTCTCGTTATCGGAACGGGAGAAATGGGGGAATTGGCCGCCCATCAGGCGAGGAAGCAGCAGGTGAAGAAATTGATCGTCACGAGCCGCACCGAGCAACGCGCGGCTGCGCTCGCTTCTCAAACCGGCGGCATCCCACACTCGATCACCGAGTTGGAAAGCCTTCTTCGGGAGTGCGACCTCGTCATTGCCTCCGCGGCCGCCCCCGAGCCGATGGTCACGACGGAGATGGTCCGCCGCATCCTTCCCCACCGAAGGGGCCGGACGCTGGTGCTGATCGATCTCGGCATGCCGCGCAACATCCAAGCCGATATCCACACCCTGGAAAACGTATACGTGTACGATCTCGACGATCTCCAGCAGATCATTCACGACAGCCTGACGCTCCGCCAGGAGGAAGCGGCCAAGGGCCGACTTATCGTGCACGAGGCGGCAGAATCCTTCATGGGCCAGTTTCATTCGCAGGATATCGAACAGGTCATCGTCTTCTTCCGCCAGAAGCTGGAGGCCATCGGCAAGAAGGAACTTGATCGATTCCTCCCCAAAATGGATGGCCTTTCGCCGGAGCAGAAGGAACTCGTCCAAAACGTCACGCATAACATCGTCCAGAAGGTTCTCCACGAGCCGATCACCCGCTTGAAACAGGAATCTTCCCAAGGATCCGGTCTGGGCGGTCCCGATGCACCCAGCTCACGCGAGACGGCTTCGAAGGACTGGCTCAAGGAGGCGCTCGTGGAACTGTTCAACCTCAAGCCTTCGTGACCCCGTCCACCGTTCTCATCGGAACCCGTGGGAGCACCCTTGCCCTCACCCAAAGCCGTGCGCTGATCGAACGCATTCAGGCGAAGTTCCCTCACATTCGATTTGAACTGAAGGTAATCAAGACACAATCGGATCGCATGCCGGACGTCCCCTTGAGCGAATTCGGCGGAAAGGGACTGTTCATCAAGGAAATCGAGGAGGCCCTGCTGCGACACGAGATCGCCCTCGGCATCCACAGCCTCAAGGACATGACCGCCGAGACCACCGCCGGCCTCGGGATTCTGGGCGTAACCGAACGCGAAGATCCGCGCGACTGCGTGATTTCGTACGGACGCCGTCTCTTCCGGGACTTGCCGAAAGGAGCCCGCGTTGGCACATCCAGTTTGAGACGAACCCTGCTGGCCCATGCGCTGAGGCCCGATGTGCAATACGTTCCCCTGCGGGGCAACGTGGATACGAGAATTCGCAAGGCCGCATCGGGCGAAGTCGACGCCGTCATCCTCGCCTTTGCTGCTCTGAAGCGGCTGGGCCGCCAGGATGAAGCCACCGAGTGGTTCGATCCGGAAACCTTCATCCCCGCCGCGGGACAAGGACGGCTGGCCGTGGAGGGACGCGTCGGCGATCCCGATGCCCTCGCCTGGGCGAAGGCCGTCGATGATCCTTCAGAACACCTCTGCTGGAAGGCTGAGCAGGCTTTTCTCTTGAGGCTCGAAGGCGGCTGCAAGATTCCGCTCGGCTCACACGCCATCCTGCGCGACGGCAGGATCTTCTTGCGCGTCGTGAAGGGGACTCAGATCGGCGAGCCTTTGTACCGTGCAGAAGGGTGGGGTTCGGCGGACGAGCCGGAAGCCCTCGGAATACGGCTGGCCGAAGACGTCCTCCGCCAGGAACCATCGAGGCTAAGCCTCGATGGCGGCTATCGAGGCTTAGCCTCGATAGCCGGGAAGCCACGTGGCTAGACCGCCGGCAGGACGCCGCAGCGGTTCCGGAAGCGACCAGGACGGTCGACCCGGCCCGCCCGGCAAAGTCTACCTCGTCGGCGCCGGACCCGGTGACCCAGGGCTCATTACCCTGAAGGGGATGGAATGCATCCGAAAAGCCGATGTGGTTCTCTACGATGCACTCATCCCCCAATCGCTTTTGGCCGGTGCGCCACCCCACGCCAAGCTGGTCTACGTGGGCAAACGATCAGGTCCCGGTCCGCGCGTGCAGGAGAAACGCCAGCAGACGGCCGAGAACCTGATGATCCGCCACGCGCGTCGGGGAGGGACTGTCGTGAGGCTCAAGGGAGGCGACCCCTTCGTGTTCGGTCGAGGAGGCGAGGAGGCCGAAACGCTCCGCCGCCATCGGATTCCCGTCGAATTCGTTCCCGGCGTCACCTCGGCAATTGCCGCCCCGGCGGCGGCCGGAATTCCCGTGACACACAGGCAGCATGCCTCCTCGGTCCTCTTCCTCACAGGCCATGAGGACGGCGGAAAACCTCTTTCTCACCAACACCTGCGAATGCTCGCCGGGTTCGACGGTACCCTTGTGCTCCTCATGGCGCTCCGGGCGCTCCCGGATCTGGTCAAAGATTTGATCGAAGCCGGTAAGTCCCCGGACACACCCTCCGCCGCCATTCAATGGGGCACGACCCCCATGCAGAAATCGGCATTCGCCCCTCTTGGCCGGCTCCCTGCGGAAGTCAGCCGCATGGGCATTGGCCGCCCTTGTGTCATCGTCATCGGTCCCGTCACACGTCTTGCAACCCGTTTGCGGTGGCTGGAGTCCAAGCCGCTCTTCGGAAAAACCATTCTCGTCACCCGCCCCATGGACCAGTCCACCGCCCTCATGGCCTCGCTGGAGGACGCGGGAGCCCGTGTCCTCGCCTGCCCCACGATTCGGATTGAACCGCTCGCCATCGGGGCCGCTCTCCGCCAGGCGTTCCGGTCCCTCGACAAGTACAATTACATCATTTTCACCAGCGCGAATGGCGTGCGCCTTTTCTTCGATCGGCTGGCGAAATCCAAGCGCGACATCCGGGACCTCCACCGCGCCCATACCGTGGCCATCGGACCGGAAACGGCCAAGGCCCTCCAGTCCACAGGGATCCACACGGATGTGCTTGCCGACGATTTCATCGCCGAGGGAATCCTGTCCAAGCTCAAGGGACCCCACATCGCCGGGAGCCGCATCCTCATCCCAAGGGCAATCGAAGCACGTGAGGTGCTTCCGGAAACCTTGCGCCGCAGGGGCGCCCGCGTCGATATCGTTCCCCTCTATCGGGCCATTCCCGAACCGGGTCTTCGGTCGCGCATACGCGGAATCTTCGACACCGAATCCATCGACTGCGTCACCTTCACCAGTTCCTCCACGGCGACCCACTTCTTTACGCATGCGCCGCCATCTCTCCTCACCCGCCGTCCGCGATTCCTCGCGGGATCGATCGGTCCCATCACAACCCGCACCATCCGCTCGCACTACTCCGGTCCGATCCTCACCGCCTCCGTCCACACCGCCCAGGGGCTTGTCGACGCCCTCATTCGGCGGTTTCGGAAACGCCGCCCATGACCCCGCGCCGCTCCTTCTTCCTTTCGACTCACGATTTACGATTCACGACTCACGTCTTGAAATGAGCCTCCACAAACGCAAACAAGTCCTCCTCACCTTCGATAGTTTCGGCGACCTCCCCACCCTCGCGCATATCGCGTTTCAAGTCATCGCCGTCGTCAGCCAGGATAACAGCTCGATGCGCGACGTGGCCCGCCTCGTCATGCAGGATCCGCCTCTCGCGGGCCGTGTCCTCCGCGTGGCCAATTCCGTCTACTATGGGCTTCGACAACCCGTCAGTTCCATCTCGCAGGCCCTCGTGGTGCTCGGCCTCAACCGGATCAAGGAAATCGTCTCCGGGATCGCGATTCTAAGCTTATTCCCCACCGTACCAGGAGAGCCGGTATTCGACCGCGCCCGCTTCTGGAACCACTCCGTAGCCACCGCGTTTGTCTCGCGCTATCTCTCCCAGCTCGGGCGAATCAAGCTCCAGGGTGAAGAGTTCGCCGCCGGCCTCCTCCATGACTTGGGTCTCATCTTCTTCGACCAGTATTTCCACTACGACATCATCGCGGCCCTCGCCCTCCAGGAAAAACAGAAGCTTCCCCTTTCCCAGGCGGAAACCCGCATCCTCGGCCTCACCCATCCCGAGGCTGGGGCCATGCTGGCCGAACGGTGGAAACTGCCGGCATCGCTCGTGGATGCGATCCATTTCCACCATGAGCCTTGGAAAGCGAAAATCGAACCCACCCTGGCCGCCTTGGTCCGGATGGCGGAACTGATGGCCACGGGTCGCGGCGTCGGATTTGACGAGGCTGAAAAATCCAAGAATCCCCTCGTCGATCCCGCCTGGCAGATCCTCACCCGTCAGCATCCCGTTTTCGCCAAACTGGACCAGCGCGAGGTCATCGCCCAGTTGGATGAAGTGCTCCAGAAAGCCCAGGAGTTTGTGCGGCTGGTTCAGACCGTGGCGTCTGAACCGCCTCCCCCCGGCGATGACCTGCTCACCCTCCCGGCCTGACCCCACCACCTGCAACAGGCGGCGGAGCGGCCTCCCGATCCCTCGGCTCGCCAGGCGGGCCGATTGCAGGTGGTGGGGTGATCCCTCCCTAAGCTTCCTTCGCCGCCTCCCCGGGCAGATGTGGCGCACCCGTATCGTAGGTCCGGTATTCGAAAAGGAATTCGATCTCAACCGCGGATCCCAAGGGCAACTCGGCCACGCCCACGGAAACCCGCGCGTGCTTTCCCCGGTTGCCCAAAACCTGCACGAGAAGGTCCGACGCGCCGTTCACCACCTTCGCGATCTCGGTGAAATCGGGCGCCGACCGGACGTAGCCCGCCACTTTCACCGTTCGCCTGACCTGTTCCAGATTTCCGAACTCTTGCTGAAAAATCCCCAATGCGTTCAGAGCGCACAGACGCGCCGCTTTCGTAGCGTCTTCAACGGATACGTCCAGTCCGACGCGCCCCTTGCACGTCAGCTTTCCATCTTCCATGGGAAGCTGCCCGGAAACAAATACGAATCGGCCCGCCTTCATGGCCGCCACGTAGTTGCCCACCGGCTTCGGCGGGCTCGGGAGAGCAATGCCCGCCTTTTTCAGGCGCTCTTCGATGGTCACGCCACCGCCACTCTCCCTCCGGAATCGTCTTTCATCGCCTGGGCGATGCTTTGTACATACGGAGCCTTCAACACCCCCCGATCCGTCATAATCGCCGAAATCAAATCATTTGGCGTTACATCAAACGCAGGATTGAAAACCTTCACCTTCCGGGGGGCTATCCGTCGACTCCCCACCCACTCCACCTCCCGCCTGGATCGCTCTTCGATTGGAATCTCTCGGCCATCGCGGATCTCTACGTCAAACGTCGTCAACGGCGCCGCGACATAGAATGGAATTCCCAGGCGTTTTGCGGCGCATGCAACACCGAATGTTCCGATCTTGTTGGCGGTATCCCCGTTCGCCGCGATACGATCCGCTCCCACGATGGCCAGATCGATCTTTCGATCCCTCATCACCGAGGCCGCCGCGCCGTCGACGATCAACGTCACCGGAATCCCATGCCTCTCCAACTCCCAGCAGGTCAGTCGCGCTCCCTGGAAAAGCGGGCGCGTTTCGTCGGCAAAGACTTCCACCTTCTTCCCTCGTCTCGAAGCTTCGATCACCACGCCCAACGCCGTGCCAAAGCTCCCCGTGGCCAATGGCCCCGTATTGCAATGGGTCAGAATGCGCGCCTCCGTGGGTACCAGATCCGCTCCCGCCAGACCGATCCGCCGGTTGCTTTCCTCCTCAATTCCCACAAGACGTTCCGCCTCTTCCAAAATGGCCGCTCGAACTTCGGGCGCGGCCGCGCTCGCCAGCTCGCTCAGTTTCTTCCGCATCGCTTCCATCGCCCAGAAGAGATTTCTCGCGGTCGGGCGGGTCCGGGCCAGGCGCTCCACGGCCTCCAGGATGGACTTCCGGACGCGCGCCCCATCCCCGCCTTTCGACTTCCATGCCGCCAAAGCCACGCCCCACGCACCGGCCACCCCGATCGCAGGCGCGCCACGAACCGCCAACGTTTCGATCGCCCGGGCCACCTGTTCCACGGAATTGCATTTGAGGATTCGCACCCGATCCGGCAAGGCCCGTTGGTCGAGCAATCTCACCACACCCTTCCTGAATGAAATGATTGGCGGATACCGCTTCACGAACTTATGCCTTAGCCTCTCCCATGTCTCGGAACGCCTTTTCCCACCTTTTCAGTGCCCCCGCAAGGATCTTCTTTGTGTGGAAGGGAGACACAAAACATGCCTCAAACGGTGAGGGTGGCACATACAGCCCGTTCGCAAGCGCGGCGTGAAAGAAACGGGAGAACGCCGGTCGATCACACGCCAAGGCGTCCTCATAGCTCACCACCGGCCTCGGTGAGAAGAACAGCGTGAACATGCCGCACACCCAGGGAACCTGCACCTCGTATCCATGAGATTCCGCCAGCTTCGCCAGCGCCCCGGCGAATTTCTGCGTCGTTTTCTCCAGAGCGAGATAAGGCTTTCGCGTGGCAAGCCAGTCCACCGCCGCCGCCCCACACGCCATGGCGGCCCGGTTTCCGGCCAGCGTGCCCGCTTGGTACACGGGGCCCAGCGGCGCAACACATTCCATGATGTCTTTCCCGCCGCCATAGGCGCCCACCGGAAGCCCCCCCCCCATGATCTTCCCCAAGCACACCAGATCCGGCCGGATCCCCGACCACTCCACGGCCCCCCCGTGCCGCACGCGAAAGCCCGAGATCACCTCGTCGAAAATCAGAACCGTCCCGTGCTCAGAGGTCATCCGGCGGATTTCCCGCAGAAAGCCGTCCCGAGGACGTACCAGACCCATGTTGGCCGCGATTGGTTCGACGATCACGGCGGCAATTTCTCTCCCTTCCGCCGCAAACAGCCGCCTGAGGGCTTCGACGTCGTTGTACGGCACCACGCGGGTTTCCGCCACGAACGACGCGGGCACTCCGCTCGAATCTGGAAGCGAAAGGGTCGCCGCTCCGGACCCGGCCTTGGCGAGCAGCCCGTCTGAGTGACCGTGGTAGCACCCGGCAAATTTCACGATCCGACTCCGACCGGTAAAACCACGCGCCGCTCGAACCGCCGACATGGTGGCTTCCGTCCCGGAATTCACAAACCGGATAAGCTCCAACATCGGGAAGGCCTTCCGAATGGACCGCGCGAGATGGATTTCCTCCGGCACGGGAGCGCCGAGCACGGTCCCGCGACGGGCGGCCGCCGTCACCGCCTTCGTCAAAAGCGGATTCGCATGTCCCAGAAAGACCGCCCCATAGGATTGGACGAAATCGATGTACCGGTTTCCATCGACATCCCACACCCAGGGTCCCCTGCCCCGCTCAATGAAGACGGGATTTCCGCCCACGGATTTGAACGCACGCACCGGGCTCGACACCCCGCCCACCAGAAGCGCGGAGGCTTCGCGAAAGAGTCGGTCGGACTTCGACGTCTTCACGACCGTCGCTTACAAGTCCCGATGCATCACCGACACCGGCCAACCCGCCTTTCGCAATCCGGCTGCCATTTCCTCAACGACCGCCACGGAGCGGTGTTTTCCACCCGTGCATCCAAAAGCGATCGTCAGGTACGATTTTCCCTCTCGCTCATAACGGGGCAGGAGAAAATGGAGGAGACTGCTCGTGCGCTCCAGAAACTCAGTCCAACCCTGGTCCTGCCGCAGAAATCCCTTCACCTCATCCGTCCGGCCGTCCATGTCTCTCAAACCTTCCTGAAAAAAGGGATTCGAGAGAAATCGCACATCGACCACCAGATCGCTGTCTTGCGGAACTCCATTCCTGTAGCCGAAGGACTTGAGATTGACGCGGAGGCGGTCCTTCCCCTTCGGCGCTCCAAACCGCTGAGTGACAAATTCCCGAAGCTGGTGGACCGTATACTCCGAGGTGTCCAAGACCATATCCGCCAAGTCCCGGAACGCCTTCAACTGCCGCCGTTCGGCATCGATGCCCTCTTGGACGCTCCCTTCCGGGGAGAAGGGGTGCTTGCGTCGGGTCTCCGAGAATCGACGGATCAGGGCTTCGTCTCGCGAGTCCAGAAAAAGGATCTCCAAACGTGGCGCGCGTTCCTTGATCTCCCCAATGGTCTTGTCCAAGCCTGCGAGAAAGCCCCGTTCTCTGCCGTCGATGGTCAACGCGAGCTTTTCCACCTCCCCCGTCGTCTGCTCAAACAAGTCGATCAGTTTGGGAAGCAGCACGCCGGGGATGTTGTCGACGCAGTAGTAACCGGAGTCTTCCAACGCCTTGCTCGCCGTGGATTTCCCCGAGCCCGACAGCCCGGTGACGACAACGATCCGGAGATCACTCACTCTTCTGGCCGAAGGGATCGCTGTTCAGGCGGTCTCCGCATCTTTCTCCCGATGGTGATCCTGTACCTTTTCCTTGCGCTTCTGGAGCTGAATGCGAATCTTATGAAGGGCCTCCGTCACCGATTCAACGGCTGAGTGACCCCGGCCGCTGCCTGTGACGTGTCCACCCTTCGACCGAAGGGTGACCGACGCCAGGACTCGGCCGCGCTCTTCGGAAATGGAGGCGTCCAGGTGAGGCTCCTCATTGCCGCCCCGGGACTTCAAGAGAAACTTCCGGAATCGCTCCAGGTGATCCGTGATGAGGGCTTCCACCGTGGGATCCGGTTCAACCTTGCGGTAATGAATGTTCATCCCCCACCTATCCTTTCAGTGCTTTCGGATGTGAGAGCCGGTTGTCGCCATCTCCGCGGAGGCGGCCACCCATCGACTACCTCTGCTTTCTCTGGAAGGCCGGCGGGATGCCCGCCTGCTCGCGATACTTGGCCACGGTCCTGCGAGAGATGTTGATTCCCTTTGCGCGCAGGTGTTTGGCGATTTCCATGTCCGACAGGGGCCGCCGCTTGTTCTCGTTCTCCAACAATATCATGAAATCGTGCTTGATGGATTCGGTGGAGATACTCGTTCCCTGACGGGTCACCATCCCCGTCGAGAAGAACTCCTTCAATCGCAGGACGCCCTGCGGGGTTTCCGCATACTTGTTGCTCGTGACCCGGCTGACGGTCGATTCGTGGACACCTACCTCACGCGCGATATCCCTCAGGGTCAGGGGCTTCAGAAAGCCCACGCCGTGATCCAGGAAATCCCGTTGAAACTTGACCAACGCGGTGGCGACCTTGAAGATCGTCTTTTGGCGCTGGTCGATGCTCTTGATCAACCAGAGGGCGGACCGGATCTTGTCTTTCACATACATCTTCTCTTTTTCGCCCAGGTCCCGACGTTGCGCGAGCGCGCGGTAGATGGGATTGATGACCACCGTCGGCACGCCCTGATTGTTCAGCCGGATCTCGTAGTCGTTGCCCACTTTCTCGATCGTGAGGTCCGGCGTCACGTAGGGTGCTTCTTCATTGGAGAAGGACCTCCCCGGCTTGGGATTGAGCCCCTTGATCAGGGTGAGCGCGTTTTGCGCCTCGCGGAGGGAAATATCGAGGGCCTTCGAGAGTCCCTTCGGATCGTTCTTGGCCACAAAGTCAAGACCTTCGGTGACCGCCCGCACGTACGCGGGACGGTCCACACCCATCTGACGAATCTGAATCAACAGGCATTCCTTCAGGTCCCTCGCCCCGACGCCGGCAGGATCAAGGGTTTGGATGACTCTCAGGGCCTCCTGCATGACCCCGGGGTCCATCTGGTTCTGTCCGGCCAAAGACTGGATATCCTCATCCAAGTATCCGTTGTCGTCCAGATTGCCCACGATGATTTCGGCGGCCCGGTACACCTCGGCGGATAGTTTGTTCAGTCCGAGCTGCCAAACCAGGTGATCTCTCAGGTTCCCCTCGCGCGAAACGATGTTCTCGTAACTCGGACGATCGGCGGTCCCCGCGAAATCGGGGATCCGGACGTCGGATTCCCGGGCGACATTTTCCAGATACAGGTCGTCGGAACCTTCCGCCTTGGTCTCCTTCACCGGTGCCTCGATCGACTCCGGGTCGAAGGCATCGGAGGGCTTGGTGGTGGTGCCCGCCCCATCGGGCTTCCCGGTTTCCAGGCGCTCTCCTTCGAGCTTGTTTTCCTGGATCGTCACTTCTTCCAAGGCCGGATTCGCCTCCAATTCCGCCTTCAAGTATTCCTCGAGATCCAACCTCGGCATCTGGAGGAGCTTGAGAGAAAGCTGGAGCTGCGGAACCAGGATGAGCTGCTGGCTCAGCCTGAGTTCCTGCTTGATGTCAAGTCCCATGCAGTCTCCTAGAAACGAAACGTCGGGCCGAGGTAAAATTGCTTGGCCGCTTCGCTGGCGGCGATTCGGGACGGCGGCCCGTCCTCCAGAATCTTCCCCTGGTGGATCAGATACGCGCGATCGCACACTTCCAGCGTGTCCCGCACGTTATGGTCGGACAGGATGATCCCCACGCCCTTTGAAGCGATGTACTTGATGAGCTGTTGAATCTCGCCGACGGTGATCGGATCGATGCCGGAGAACGGTTCATCCAGAAGAAAAAAGAGCGGCTCGAGGGCGAAGGCCCTTGCGATCTCCACCCTACGGCGCTCCCCTCCGGAGAGCACCATGGCCTTCTTGTCTTCCAGGTGGGTAATTCGGAATTCATCCATGACCGAGTAAAGTTTCTCGCGGCGCTTGCGGGAGTTCAGGGGAAGAATCTCCAATGTCGCCAGAATGTTCTCGGCCACGCTCATCTTTCGGAACACGGAAGGCTCTTGGGGCAGATAGAGGAGGCCGTACTGGGCGCGGCGGTGAATCGGGAGACGCGTGATTTCCGTGGAGTCCAGCCAGATGCCTCCGGCGTCCGGCTTCACGAGACCGGTCATCATGTGAAAGGTCGTCGTCTTTCCTGCGCCGTTGGGACCCAGGAGCCCCACGATTTCGCCCGGCCCGACGTTGACATTGACGCCATCCACTACGCGCCGCTTCCGGTAGCTCTTGACGAGGCCCTCCGTGCGAAGCTTCTTCGAGTGGGTTCGCGATTCTTTCACAATCCCCCCACCCCAGCCCTCTCCCGCAAAGGGCGCAACGCGGCCCGGGGCCGGGTGAGGGCCGCCTGCCGGCACACTCTCCGTCTGTTGGCTATTGCCGGACATCTTTCTCCGGAACGATCGTCTGGACCGGCTGCTTGTCCGAGCCCAGGACGACCATCTTCTTGTCGCTGAGGGTGACCAGCACCTTGTCACCGGCGGAAATCTTGTCCCCCTGGTGGATTCGCGGCTCCCCCGTCAGGACGATCTCTCCGTTCTTCTTGTCGTACACCCCCTCTTTCCCCTCTCCCCAGGTTGTCGGATCCTTCCGATCGATGACTTTGACCGAGCCTTTGCCGGTAAAACCCAGGATCTCGTGGGTCTTGGGGTCGTAGTTCGCGTCCATGGTTTCGGCCTTGACGAAATAGTCCGCCGTGGTGGCCACGACGTTCCCCTCGAAAGTCGCCTTATTGTCCTTCTCATGGGCCGTCATCCGGTCGGACTTGATTTCGATTTTCTCCGTCTTTTTCTCGCCGACCGTCGGCTCCGGCGCCACGTTCACATCGGCCACCGTGAGCACGCCACCGGATAATTCGAATACGTCTACGGGGCGATCGACACGCCCCGTCGGGGCGCGACTTTCGAGGCTTTCGGAATCGTTGAGGCGCGAATCGACGTGGACGGCGGTGAATTCGATGTGGTCCCAAGACTCGTCCGCCACCGCTTCATCCGCCCGGATGTCCCAGTCCAACTTTCCATCCCTGAACACACTCATGCGCACACCTTCGAGGTGCCGGTCGGTTGGGGATCTGACCTCGATGGGTGACCGGACGCTCGCGTCTTCTTCCCGGGCCAGTTTCACTACCGCCCACGAGATCCAGCCGAGGACGGCCAGCGATCCCAGGAGGTAGGCCAACACGCGAAATCGCACACGTTCACGTTAACACCAATCGCCCGGAGAGTAAAGAAAATGACCCGGTTTTGGCCCTCCGATTGCTATAGCAACGGATGCCAATCCGAAATCAGCAAGATCGGTGCCGTTAGGTGACCTTGGATTCCCAACGCCGGGCCGGCCGGACCTAGCGTTGCGGCAGCTCCTTGTGGGCCGGAACCACCCCGAGGCCATCCGCCTCCCTCACCGCACGAAAAACCGCCTCGGAGGCTACGTGGGCGGCCGCCGCCCCCACGTTCTTGACGTCGCACCCGTCCTTCCGGAGCGAGAATGCCATGACCACGTCTCCATCGACTGGCGTCTGGAAGGGCCGGATCACCCTCGCCAGACCCGTGGAGGCCATCCGCGCCACGACCCCCAGTTCGGATTTCGACAGATCGGCATCGGTCGCGATAAGGAGAAGCGTCGTGTGCTGGCCGTGGATCAGATCCTCCCTCACAAGGCCGCCCCGAAGGGCGGCCTCGGTGTCCAGGAATCCCCCCCCGGGAGTCCTGGCGCCCGCCACGAGGCGCCCGGAGCCGGGGTCGAAGATGTCGCCGAAGGCATTGACCACTACAAGCGCGCCCACACGAATTCCCGGCGCGATCTCGCAAAAGGCCGACCCCACCCCTCCCTTGCACGCCGAGAGGAATCCATTGAATTTCCCCACGGTCGCGCCCGTCCCCGCGCCCACACTTCCCTCTTGGACGCGACCGTCCGATGCCGACACACATGCCTGGTAGGCCAGATCCGGTGAAGGCCGCTCCATCCCCCCCGACCGGGCGATACTGAATGGAACATCGAAAATGACGGAAGTGGGGACCACGGGGATTCTCGCCAGCTTGAGGTCCAACCCGACACCCTTCTCCTCCAGGTAGCGTACGACGCCCCCCGCAGCATCCAGGCCGAATGCACTTCCGCCGCTAAAAAGAACCGCGTGCGCTTCCCCCCCCGTGTGGTGGGGAAACAGGCCATCGACCTGCCTCGTGCTCGTCGCCCCTCCCAACAACAGAATGGAGCCGAGGGCCGGCTGATCGAACAGAATCACCGTCAACCCCGATCCCCCCTTCGGTGTTGACGCATGCCCGACCCGGATCCCCCCCAGACCGGTCAGGGTGTCGTTCACTTCGGTTCCGGAGGCAGGATCCCTTCGCCCAACTTTCCCCGCGCCTCCAGAGAAGCCACGCCCGCCCTGGCCTTGGAGATCAGGTTGTCGATTTCGGGCCGGTCCATCTGATCCGAGTAGTCCGCCGCCAGTTGGTCCAACCTGTACAGTGCCGCGCGGTATTCCCCCCGCCGGAGGTAAAACTTGGCCACATACAATTCATACTCGGCGGCCCGCTTCCGAAGCTTGCCCAGTCGTTCCGAGGCCTGGCCCGCAAATTCGCTTGCGCCGTACTGTTGGACGACGTGCCGGTACTGGTCGATCGCGTTCAGCGTGGCCGTGGGGTCTCGGTCCATCGAGAGCATATCTTCCTCGTACGATCGACCGATCATGAAAGCGGCATGCGGGACCTTCGGATGACTCGGGTGCATCCGGATGAACTCCTCATACCCCACCACCGCTTCCGAGAACTTCCGGTCCTTGAAATACACCTCCCCGATCATGAGCCTGGACAGCGAGGCATACTCGCTGTAGGGATAGTCGTCGACGATCCGTTTGAAATTGTCCAGCGCGCGCTCATAGTCCGGTAGGGCCGGCAGAAACCAGAGCTTGGTGCCTTCCACCCAGCGCATCGCCTCGTCGTACAATTCCTGCGCGGTCTTTTCCTTCTTCTCCTGAGTCGCCGCGCAGGACAGTCCTAGAGCGGCGCCTATCCATACCGCCGCCATCCACGTCTTCATCCCACGCTCCCATTCACGTACCACGCGTGCGTCTTTCTGAGGCCCTCTCGAACGGCCACCCGAGGCCGATATCCCAGAATTCGCCGTGCCGCAACGATAGAGGCCAGGGAATCCTTCACGTCCCCAGGCCGGATCGGACCATGAATGGGGCGCACGACGGCGCCCGTGATACGACGGACGGCATCCGCCAGATCATTCACGCTGATCCGCTTCCCCCCGGCTATGTTGAACACCGTTCCCCCGAGCCTCCTCTCCGTCATGCCTGCCCGGACAATGCCCCTCACGCAATCCTCCACAAAGGTGAAATCGCGAGTCTGGCGTCCGTCCCCGTGGATCGTAGGACTTCGACCGGCGAGAAAGGCCGCGAAGAAGCGGGGAATGACCGCGGCATAGGCGGAGTGAGGGTCTTGCCTCGGTCCATACACGTTAAAGAAGCGAAGGGCGACCGTATCCAGGCCATAGAGAGCTGAAAATATCCGGCCATACAACTCTCCCATGAGTTTCGTGATGGCGTACGGAGAGCGTGGTAGAGGAACCATGTCCTCCCTTTTGGGCAGGGTGCGTATGTCCCCATAGACGGAGGAGCTGGATGCAAGAACAACGCGGTCCACCTTCGCCTCCCGTGCCGCCAGCAACACGTTGAGCGTTCCCGTTGCGTTCACCTCGTGGGACGTTTTCGGGTCCGCCACCGAGCGGGGAACCGACCCGAGGGCCGCGAGATGATAGGCCACCGCCACTCCAGCCATGGATTTCTTCACATCGGCGAGCTTCCGGATGTCTCCCCGAAGGATCTCTACGCGGCTTCCCACTCCGGCGAGATTTCTCCGCGTTCCGGTGGAAAAATCGTCGAGCATTCTGACGCGGACCCCTTTCTTCGCCAGTTCCTCCACCAGGTGGGAGCCGATGAACCCGGCGCCACCGGTCACGAGCACGGCGTTAGACATGTATCGCAAGAGTCCTTGATCCACTCGCCGTGCGGTAGGCCCAAACAGGGCCGTACGTACCCTGTTGAGCCTGGATACATCTCCGTGAAAACTTGCAGAACTTCATCAACAGGGTACGAGAGCCCGGATGCCGCTCGCCTTCAAAGTTTGACAACCTTGGAACGGCCGGGGATGGACTTCGTCGCATTCCGGGTATCCATCACCAGCCTGGCGGAGCGCACAACGAAGTTCCAATCGAAGGCATCGTGATCCGTTCCAATGACCACACAATCCGCGCGGCCCAGCCGCGCCCGATTCAACGGGACCGAATGAAGGACGTGTCCGCCCACGCCGAGCTTCGGAACGTGGGGATCGTGGTAGCTCACCCGTGCCCCCTTCCGCAGCAGCAGGGAAAGAATGTCCAGGCACGGGGATTCCCGCAAATCGCCGATATTTTTCTTGTAACTCACGCCCAGCATGAGGATATCCGCGCCTCGCACGGCCTTCGAGCGCCGGTTAAGCGCATCCACCACTTTTTCCACGACATACTCCGGCATTTTCGTGTTGATCTCCGTGGCCAGCTCGATAAACCGCGCGGAGTAGTTCAGCGTTTTCAGCTTCCACAAAAGATACTGGGGGTCCACCGGAATGCAGTGCCCACCCAACCCCGGTCCCGGATAAAACGGCATAAAGCCGAAAGGCTTGGTCGCCGCCGCGCCGATCACCTCCCACGTGTCCAGTCCAAGATGGTTGCACATGATGGCGATCTCGTTGACCAAGCCCACGTTCACGGCGCGAAACGTATTCTCCAACAGCTTCGTCATCTCCGCCGCCCGCGTGGAACTCACCGGATGGACGGTCTCCACGATCGTTTCATAGAGAGCGCGAACCGCCCGGGAGCAGGAGGGCGTGATCCCGGCAACGATCTTGGGCGTATTTCTCAGGCCGTAGGACTTGTTTCCCGGATCAATGCGCTCCGGGGAAAACCCCAGAAAGAAATCCCGCCCCACTCGAAGCCCCGATTGGGCCAGCACGGGGAGCGCGACCTCGTCCGTCGTGCCGGGGTAGGTCGTGCTTTCCAGAACCACCAACTGGCCCTTGTGAAGATGATCCCGGATGTTCCCGATGGCCTGAAGGATGAACGACATATCCGGATCACGCGTTTTCGAGAGGGGCGTGGGGACGCAAACGATGGCCGCGTCGAGCTTCGCGAGACCGGAAAAGTCCATGGTCGCCTTCAGCTTCCTCGATCGGACCAGGACGGAGAGCCGTTCCGAATCCACATCCTGCACGTAGGATCGTCCACCACGGATCCGCGCAATTTTTTCCCGATCCACGTCGAATCCGGTGACCGCAAAACCCTCCTCGGCGTATTCCACGGCGAGAGGAAGGCCGACGTACCCCAACCCGAGAACTCCGATCCGGGCCTCGCGGTTCCGGATGCGCAGAAGGAGTTGGTCCAGAATCATCAGGGATGTAGGCCGATGGGCAGGCGCCGGTGGCCCCGAAGACTAATCAGACGCGCCGTGGGGCGTCCACCGACTGAACTCAGCCGAGTCCCGCCTGGCGGCCGGGCATTTGGAGAACGTGGGCTTTCTCGATGGGACGATTGTGCGCATTCACGTAGACGAGCCGCGGTTCATGCCTCAGGGCCTCCGCTTCCTCGTATTCCGCATAGCTGGCGATGATGATCAAATCGTCTTTCTCCACTCTTCGGGCCGCCGCGCCATTCACAACGATCTGCCCCGAACCCGCCGCACCGGGGATGACATACGTGGTGAACCGTTCGCCGTTGTTGATGTCATATACATCCACCTGTTCGAACGAGACCAAGTCCGCCTGTTTCATCAGGTCTGCGTCTACCGTGATACTTCCCTCGTACGCGATGTTCTTGTCCGTCACCGACGCACGATGCACTTTCGACTTAAGTAAGGTCCGCTTCATGGGTACCTCCTTTTAATTGATTATCTTAGCACGATATTGTCGATGAGTCTTGTATCTCCCGCCCACACCGCTGCCAAGAGAACCGTGCCCGGGCGCACCACCGCTTCCGGCCGGAGCGTTCGGCCCGAGCGGGCTTCAACGTAGTCTACTCGCAGGCCGTCCGCTTCGAGTTTTCCCCGAACTTCCACGGCCACTTTTCCGGCATCGACCAAACCCCGGCGGGCGATTTCCCGCGCCTCCCGGAGTGCCCTTGCCAAGGACTTCGCCCGTTCCCGCGCTTCCGGTGAGAGGTACGCGTTCCGCGAACTCATGGCGAGGCCGTCAACTTCCCGCACGGTCGGATACTCGATAATCCTCACGGGGATGCTCAGGTCCTCCACCATGCGTTGAATGACTCTCACCTGCTGGAAGTCTTTTCGGCCAAAGAGGGCCACGTCCGGCTGAACGATATTGAAGAGCTTCGCCACCACCGTGGCCACGCCCCGGAAGTGACCGGGACGGGATCGGCCACAAAGACCCTCGGAGATTTTCTCGACCTCAACGTGCGTCTGGAAGCCTTCGGGATAGAACCGATCTTCCCCGGGCGCGAAGAGGACATCCACTCCCTCCTTCCGCAAGAGGGCGGCGTCCCGACGATGCTCCCGGGGGTATCGGCCCAAATCCTCGCCCCTCCCGAACTGGAGTGGATTCACGAAAATGCTGACCACGGCCCGGTCCGCGATCGAACGCGCCCTTCGCACAAGCGCCAGATGCCCGGCGTGGAGGGCGCCCATGGTGGGCACAAAGCCGATGCTTTTCCCGCGCCGGCGCTGGTCCAGCGCCCACTTCTGCATCGCGCCGTTGGACCGAATCGTTCTCATGTTCTTCTCCCCCTCTCGCCTCTCACCTCTCGCCTCACGCCTCTCGGCCTCAAAACGAATTTTCCGGACCCGGAAAGCGGCCCGAACGAACGTCGTCCGCATATTCGCGCACGGCTTGACCGACCTCCTTGCCGAGCTCCGCATACCGTTTCACAAACTTGGGAGAAAAATCCTGAAAGAGGCCCAGCAGATCGTAGATCACAAGAACCTGGCCATCGCACCCGGCACCGGCCCCGATGCCGATCGTCGGGATCTTGAGCCGCCGGGTTACTTCGGAGGCCAGCGCTGAAGGCACACCTTCGAGGACCACACTGAATGCCCCCGACTCTTGCACGGCTTCCGCGTCCTCGATAATGCGAGCGCGATCAGGTTCAGCCCGTCCCTGAACCTTGTAGCCGCCCATCTGATGGATCGATTGAGGCGTCAACCCGACGTGTCCCATCACCGGAATTCCAAGTTCAGTCAGTCGGCGGATCGTGGGCGCAATCGCCCGCCCTCCTTCGAGTTTGACCGCCTCTGCTCCACCCTCTTTCAGTGCCCTGCCGCAATTTCTGACGGCCTCTTCCAAGCCGGCTTGGTAGGACAGAAAGGGCATGTCCATAACCAACAGCGCCCTCTTCCGACCTCTGGCCACGGCCCTCGTATGATAAAGCATTTCCTCCATAGTCACAGGTAAGGTACTGGAATATCCTGAGAATACTGATCCAACAGAATCACCGACAAGAAGAATATCCACCCCTGCCTCATCCAGTATTCTCGCCATTGTGTAGTCGTAGGCGGTGAGGACGACGATTTTCTTCTGCTCCGTCTTGAGTCGGAGAATTCCGGGAGCGGTGATCTTTTCGTTTTCCATCGGTTCGTCTCAGCCCCGCGCCCGACGTGGCGCATGGGTCCAAGCGATATGAAGACTATGCTAGACTTCAAGCCGGCATGAGTCAAGTTTCCGGGGTTTCCTCAGAAGTGATGGAACTATCGCGCACCCTCGCTCCACATTTCCCGTGGGATCCCAGAGTCGGCGATACGTATCACTGCGGTGGAGCATTGCGAATGGTATGGCAGCTCCCCGCACCCTGCCACAAGAGCGACTTCCGAATTCTGGGACTCTACGAGGCGAAGGCGTGGCTGAGGGAACGCGGATTCCAGGACATCGAAATCGAACACCACGGATCCAAATGGACGATCACGGCCTGCGACCACCCCGCTGGATCTCCCCTCACCGCCGCGGGCGGATCGGATGTCGAAGCCGCCCTGCGCTTGGTCCTTCAGGTCCTGGGCTCTGTTTGAGAACGTATTTCCGTGGTAGCCGCAGGCTTTAGCCTGCGTCCGAAGACGCACCCGTAAAGGCCATGTTCCATGCCGTGCCGTCCGTGGCACGGCGACATATCATGGCCCCATACCGTCCTCGGCAAGGGGGTGCGACTACCAAGCCCGCGTCCTGACCGCAGCCTGAAGGCTGCGGCGATAACAACCGCCTTATCGTTTCTTCGGGGCGGAGGGCGTCAGCGAATCGACGAATCGCGCAAGCTTCTGCACTTCAAGCATGTACGACCTGAACAGGGGCGCCGCCTCACGCTTCGTCGGATCGATTCGCTCCAAGCGATACTCCCAAGCCTTGCGCACGGCATCGAGGTGAAACCCCACGGCTTTTTCCAGTTCCGAGATCACCAGGTCTCCGTCGACTTGAAGTTCCTGGTGGCCGAGCCAGACGAGATATCGGCAAACGCGCACCAGCATCCCACCCGATTTCCGAAGCGTCTGTAGCAGGATCTTCGGCTCGGTCCCCGCCTCCAGCAATACACGCTGGAGCATCAGGAGGGTCCCCTTGAGTTCGCGCTCGCACTGTCGACGCACCGATTCATTCGAAGGGATCAGCCGCTCAAAAGGATCTTCTCCCCACAGGATTCTCCGCTTGATCGACATCTCCAGCAGCTCGATGGGATACGTGTCCAGTGCCCCGCTCATGTAGGATCTGTCAAGCAAGAGCGGCGATACCACGCGGAGTTTCCGCCAATCGCTCACGTAAGGAGTTAATCTGGCCACGTGCTCAAATTGCACCTCTTCAAGCACCAACAGCAGGTGAAGCTCGGATCTCTTGGGATGAAAGTATCCCCGCGCCGCGCTGCCGAACAGCACGATACTCTTTAGATCTACCGGGAAGAGATTGCGTACCGTCCGGACGCACTGTTGAAGGGTCCTCTCGTGTTCCGCCGGAAGACCGGCCGATGGCCCGCTCGCTCCCGTCGCCATGATCCCGGAACTGTACACGTCCCTGTCTGAGATTGCCACGGCCATTCTTGATGTGGATTCTGGACTTCAGGGGTCCTTGACGTTCTGAGGCCAAACCAGTAGACTACCACCCGCTTCAACGGGAGGTTCTATGGGTTCGGAAAAATTGGCCGTCATCGGATGCGGCACGATGGGTTCGGGCATCGCCATTCTGTGCGCGGATGCCGGGCTGGACACGACTGTGGTGGAATCCACGCAGTCGCGCGCGCGGGAGGGCATGAAACGCATCGATGCCTACTTCGCGCAGAGCGTGGCGAAAGGAAAGGCCACCGAGCAGGAGAAACGAGACCGCATCGACCGAATTCACCCCACTTCGGAGCTGGGGCAGACCGCGGAATGCGATTTCATCATCGAGGCCGTCCCCGAGGATCTTGTCATGAAGAAGCGGCTCTTCGGAGAGCTTCACCACATCTGCAAGAAAGACGCTCTCCTGCTGACCAATACCTCGACCCTGTCGATCACGGCGATCGCCTCCGGGTGCGGCCGGCCGGACAAGGTCGCCGGCATGCACTTCTGCAACCCCGCCCCGATCATGCCGATGATCGAAATTGCGCGCGGCCTTCACACCAGCAATGAAACCTTCGATCGGGTCAAATCCCTCTGCTCGAGCCTTGGAAAGAAGTTTGTTGTCGCCAAAGACACTCCCGGTTTCCTGACCAACTTCTTTCTCGTCTCATTCGTGCTCGACGCCGTCCGGCTTCTGGAGGGCGGCATGGCCTCGGCGCAGGATATCGACAAGGCGTGCAAGCTGGGCTTGGGCCATCCGATGGGCCCCTTTGAGCTGATGGACACCGCGGGACTCGACATCACCTGCACGGTGGCTGAATCCCTGTACGACCAGACGAAGGACACCCGATACGTTCCCCCCGCCCTGCTGCGACAGATGGTGGATGCCGGCCTCCTCGGCCGCAAGTCGGGCCGCGGGTTCTACGAGTACGGTTCGTCCGGAATCTACGGGGCATAACCGGGACACCTCCATGGCTAAGTTTGAAACCGTAGGCGTCATCGGGAGCGGCACCATGGGCTCAGGAATCGCCCAACTCTGCGCTCAGGCGGGCATGTCGGTAAAAATGCTTCAGCGCAGCGCCGCCTCGCTCGAAAAAGGTGTGAAGCGGATCGACGATTTCCTTACAGGCAGTGTCAAGAAAGGAAAGATGACCGAAGATCAGAAAAAGGAAACCTTGGGACGCGTGTCCGGCACCATGGAGATGAAAGACCTCGCCGGCTGCGATGTGTTCATCGAATGCACGTACGAAAACATGGAGCTCAAGCGCGAGATCTTCACGGCGATGGATGAGATTGCCAAGCCCAACGCCGTCCTTTCCACGACAACCTCTTCTCTCTCGATCAGCGAGATCGCTTCCTCAACCCGGATGCCGGGGCGTGTCATCGGGCTCCATTTCTTCAACCCCGCACCCATTATGAAGCTTGTGGAGGTCATCCGCGGGATCCAGACTTCTGAGGACACGGTGGAATCGGCCGTGGACTTCACGCGCCAGATCCGAAAGGAGCCCGTGGTCTGCAAGGACAGCCCAGCCTTCATCGTCAATCGTCTGCTCATCCCGATGCTCAATCAGGCGGTCCAGGCGTACGACGACGGTCTGGCCACACGAGAAGACATGGACGCCGCCGTCGAAATGGGGCTCGGTTATCCCTTGGGCCTTCTGAAACTGGCCGACCTGATCGGACTGGATATCTGCTGCAACATGGCCCAAGGCCTGTACGACGGCTACCGGGAGGTCCGCTTTTCCCCCCCGCCGCTCATGAAGAGCATGGTCAAGGCCGGCCTCCTCGGCCGCAAGTCCGGCCGCGGTTTCTACTCCTACAACGGCAACAAGAAGTAGGTGCCCGCCCGGCGAATCATTCCGCCGTCAGCGAACGGCGTAGGATTCGCACCGCGAACCGAAGGTCCGGACCGCCCCGTGCCATGACCGCCTGAATTTTGTTTTCTGCCGTCTGGCGAAAGGCCTTGGCGGCGGCGGCATCTCCCTCCGATGCGGCCTGTCGGCTCAACGCGCAATCCAAGTGCCCTCGCTCGAGGTGGAGTAGATCCTTCAGCGACTCGTCGTGACCCGCCTCGGCCAGCTTCTCCGCTCCCTCGAACGCCTCCCGGGAGCGCTCGATGTGACTTAATTCCGCCTCCGCCGTGCCCAAGTGACCCAGAGTGATGGCCTCCAGCCGGCGATCTCCGATTTCCCTCTGGATGGCCAACGCCAATTGAAACAGCTCCCAAGCCTCTTCCGCGCCGCCCCGATCCAGATGCACCGTCCCCATGTCGCGCAGCACAATGCTCTCAAATCGCCTCGACCCCACCTCGCGGTGGATGGCGAGGGCGCGTTCCAAGTGGTGCCAGGCCGTCTCGTGATTTCCCTCATCGAATTCCAGGACCCCCAAATTCCCAATAACAATCCCCTCGAATCTCCGATCGCCCACCTCACGGAGAATGGATAAGGCCAGATCGAAGCTCTCCCGCGCCTCGCGTCTCACCCCTTTCTCCATGTGGAGGTGACCGAGATTCCCGAGAGTAATGCCTTCCAATCGCCGGTTTCCAACTTCGCGGTGAATCCGAAGGGCTTCCGCGTACAGTGAAGCCGCTTCGTCCAAACGCCCCTGATCCTGGGCCACAATCGCCACGTACCCGGTGACCGTACCCTCCATGCCCCTGTCGCCGGCCGCCTTCTGGTCGGCCAGCGCCCGCTCCAAATACGGCTGCGCCTTGTCGATCTGCCCCAGATCCCGATACAGCGTTCCCAGATCGTACAACACCATCCCCTCGATGGACCGGTTCCCCACCTCTTTCGAGATCTCCAAGGCATTTTCGAAGTCGGCCAATGCGTCCGTCAGGCGACCGCGCGCCCTTCTGGCCCGACCCCGCGACTCCAATAGCCTGGCTTTCAAGACCGGGTCCACGCCGGGAACGTTCATCATGCCGCGCGCGGAGTCCAGAATGGATAGGTGCGCATCGAAGGGCCCGCGCATCGAAAGGACCGGGTCGATAGCCAGGACCGCCCTGAGTGCCTGGGATACACGTTCGGCGTTCAGGGTCGAGCCGACCAGTGCCCGCTTGTGGATGGCCATCAGGTTTTCCGACTCCAGCGCCAGAAATCGCATGACCTTGATGCCGTCCGGCCCTTCGATCTTCCCGCCGATCTCCGATCCCATTTGAACGTAGTACTCCGCGTGGCGGTGAAGGGCTGCCTCGCTCCGTCCGGCTTCGGCCAGTTTCTCGGCGGCGTACTCCGCGATGCTCTCGTACAGACCGAACCTCAGCTCTCCGGGCAGACCGGCGGGTTCGAAGGAGCGCAGGAGCGACTTGTCACGGAGGGCCTGGATGACATCCAACACCCAAGGGGGTCCCGGGAATTCCCCGAGATCGATGATCGCCTCGGCCGCCTCCATCATGAATCCTCCCTTGAAGACGGAGCACTGAGCGAGAGCGGACTTCTCCCACGGCTGAAGAAGATTCCACGACCAGTCGATGGCCCCTCGGAGGGTGGATTGACGGGAGGCCGCGTCCCGGTCTCCCCCCCCGAGGACCTCGAAGCGTCTCGGGAGACGTTGGAGCAGCTTGGCCGGCGTCAGAACACCCATCCGCGCCGCGGCCAGTTCGATGGCCAGTGGAATGCCATCCAAGTGTCGGACAATGGCCACCACGGCCGGCGCCTCATCGGCCGTCAGCGCGTAGTCCTGCCGGACGGCCCGAACGCGATCGACAAACAGTTGCACCGCCTCCGATGCGGCGAATTCCGCATCCTCTTTCGGAAGACTCAGCGGTCCCAACGCATGGGTCATCTCACCCGGCAGCCGCAGTCGCTCTCTTGAGCTGATAAGGAACTGCGCGTCCGGGGAAAGTTCCAGCCACCGTCCCACCGTGGCCCGCGCGGACTCCACCACCTGTTCGAAATTGTCGAGGATCAACAGGACCCGCCCACGCCCGGCCAGCGCCTGCCCCAACTGGTAAGCGGTTTCGGACGGCGACCGACCCGCCGCAATGGAAACGTTGAGGGCCTTCGCTACGGCCGTAAACACGCCGTCGACGCCCGTCGCCTCCGAGAGATCGCAGAACCACACGCCACCACCCCCATCGTGTGAAAAATGGTCCAATTGAAGCAGACCGTATTGCGACGCCAGCCGGGTCTTCCCCGTGCCACCGGGACCGAGAATGGTGACGAGGCGTTCCCCGCCGGCGAAATACTCATGCAGCCTCTGTAGGTCCGGCTTCCGGCCGACGAAACGAGTCGGCGCGGCGGTCAGATTGGTTTTGCGAACTTCGGCCGTACGAAGAGGAGGGAATCGCCGCCCCGCAAGCGACTTGGGCATGATCTGGATGATCTGGATGACCTGTTCGGCGGATTCCAATCCCTTCAGACGGTACTCGCCCAAGTCCATGGTATGGGGCGATCCCAGGAGCGCGAGTTGGGCTTCGATCTCCTGCCAAACCCACCCGGTCACAACCACTTGGCCTCCGTGAGCAGCGGCAGCCACCCGCGCGGCACGGTTCACCATCGGGCCGAAGTAATCCATCCGGCCCGTCACGGGATCCGGACGACATTCCGGCCGGCCGATGTGAACGCCCATCCGAAGACGCAGGCCGCTAAAGAGCCGTTCCCCATCGGGCTTGGCCTCTTCCCGCGCAGCCTCGTGGGCGAGGATCTCTGGAGGCCATTGAACAGCCGCCAGACCTTCCTGCGCGGCCAGGCACCAGCGGACCGCTTGGATCGCGCTTCCGAAAGCGACCATGAAGGAATCCCCTTCCGTCTTGACCTCATACCCCCCGCAGTCGGCCAGCGTCCGTCGCAGGAACGTATTGTGGATTTCCAGCGCGGAACTCATCGCGCCGGGATATCGCTCCCAGAGCGATGTGGAGCCTTGAATATCGGTAAAGACGAGGGTGACGACGCCGGTCGGCGCCGACGGGGAACCGTGTTGTGAGTTTCCCTCAACCATCGGCTGGGAGCATGAACCCCGTCACGGCTTCCCCGCGGACCTCAGCCAGCGGATATAGGCCTTGATGGATTCGATATCTCCCTCGTCCAACACATCCTTGTAGGCCGGCATTTTGATCGTCTGGCGATTGAGAAAGAACCGGGCGAGCGGATTCCTTTCCAGGCGAGGGTTGGTCCCTTCCCGAATCCAGTGCTCCAGTTCGGCGTCATCCTTCACCAGTTCGTCGTAGTCCGCGCCGCTCCATGACGGGATGTACCCGGTGAGCGAGGATGGATTTCCTGGGGTCCCCTTTCCGCCCGGACCGTGACAACCGAAGCAACCGTGCTCCCGCGCCTCCTCGTAGCCCTCGTGCTCGGGAGTATCCTTCGAAGGCTCCTCCATCTCGGAAACGGCCTTGAAATATTTCACTAGATCTTCCAGTTGCCCGCAGCAGAGCTTCCCTTCGTAAGCGGGCATCTTGATGAGCATGCGCCTGCGATTCTCTTGGAACGCCGCGTCGTTTTCCTTGCGTTTGGGGTAGCCGTAGAGAATCCACTCGCGCAGATCCGCCTCGCTCTTTTCGTGGATGTACATCATCTGAGTTCCACCGACCCACGCCGGAACCTCCTGTTCCTCCGCGCCGGGATTCGCGATGCCTTGGAGGCCGCCGTCGCCGTGGCAGTTGAAGCAGCCCGCTTTCATCGCCACCCGCCGGCCCCGCTCAATCGGGGAGATGTTCCGGCACCTCACCCACCACAATCCCCCTCCAACAGCGACCAGAAGGACCGCCGCGGCCAGTCCGATTTTCTTCCTTCGACTCACGACTTGCGTCTCACGATTTACGCCTCAGTGTTTGTGTTCCCCACCCGATTCCTTTGATTCCACCTTGGGCGCCGCCCCTTTCAGCTCCTTCACCGAATCCACGATGATGGCCGTCGCCCCTCCCTTTTCGATCCGTTCTCCCTTGATTTCCACGCGCTCCGCCGCCAGCTTCTTCACGTCGTCGAAGGCCGATTCATTGTCGTGGCTCGGCAGGAGCAGCAGGACCTTCTGGTCGTCCGTCAGCAGCGCCGCCGGAATGCCTTTCCGCAGGCACGTCTGCGCGCACTTCTTGTGCCCCCTGCCTTTTTCGTTGTGAGTGAAATAGCAGGTGGAATCGATCACCTCCCCCTGAACGGTCACCTGCTCGCCCGCTATCACCACATTCGCACTTAGAATCATTCCAAGAACACCGTAAATGAACCAACGGTTCATGAGTTTCTCCTTTCGTAACCCTTCAGCACCCCCCATCCTAACCTTCCCCCTCAAGGGGGGAAGGGATAAGTGAGAGTGCGCTTCCCTTTCTTTCTCCCTCCCCCTTCCAGCCTTCGCAGCCGGAGCTGCTCCCGCCTTCGCGAAGCCCGCTTCGGCGGGCGAAGGAAGGTCGGCGGAGTAGGCCGACGGGGAAGGGTCAGGGTGGAGGTGAACGCTTATCTCCTTTCGTTACGACTGAGCTGCCAGGTGCTCCGCCAGCCGGTGGCCCAAGGCCATCGCCGTAAGTTGCGGCGGAACACCAATGGAATCAGGATACAGGCTGGTGTCGCACACGTAAACCCCTTTGACCCCGAACACCGCCCCATAGGGATCGGCCGCACCCTTGGTGGGATCCGAGCCGATTCCGCACGTAGACTGAGGATGGACCGACACGTAGGGCACGGAACGCATGTCCACCTCGGCGATCCTCGTGATCTCCTCCGGCTTCTCGAGAATCGCTCCCTTCGGCATCGTCAGCATGACTTTCTTCGCGCCCGCAGCGAACAGCAATTTCGCACAGTGCACCCAGGATTCTCGAAGCGTCTCCAAGTCGCTCGGCGTGAGCGCATATTTTATTCGCGGTCGGCCTGCGCCGTGGACGCTCACCTGCCCTTCCGTCCGGTCGTGGATGAAGGGTGAGAGCGCCGCGACGTGCCGATATTGCGTCATGGCGTCCCGATGGAATCGGCCGACACCGGGCACGATTCCGGAGAAAAGCATGGGGTGGCCGAAGGCCGAAACCACCACGTAGGATCCCTCGGGCCGCGGCTTGAAGAACTCCGTAACCACGACGCTCTGGGGAAGTCCCCGCCATCCCTCGATCGGTTCATCGAAAAGGCCGGCCACGCTCGTCCCAGGGTGTAGATGGAGACCCGCTCCAATCCGTGGGTTGCTTGCCCCAAGCCCCGATCGAATCAGCAGCACCGGAGAGTCGATTCCCCCCGCGGAGACGATCACACGCTTGCAACGGATCTTCATGGTGCGTCCGGCCGCTGATTTCGCTTCGACCGCCACGACCGATCCACCTTCCACCGCGATCCGTTGCGCCCGGCAATTCGTGACGACCTTACCTCCATGGGCCACGAACGAGGGGAGAAAGGCCACGGGAATATTGTTCTTACGATCATAGGCGCAGCCCAATTCGCAGAAGCCGCTCCCGAGACAGTCCGTCCGGTTATGCCTTGCCACCTCGAAAAGCCATCCCAGCTTTTGGGAGCCGCTCACCGCCACTTTGTTGTTGAGATTGACTTGGCTTTCGTCAATCCGAGTTACCCGGATCCGCGTTTCCACCGCCTGGTAGTGGCGCTCCATGCCGGCCACGCTCATGTCTTCCACTCCCGAACGGCGCCGCCAATCTTCGAAGATCCACTCCGGGGCGCGGTAGCAGAGGTTGATGTTATGGACGGTCGACCCGCCCACGCCGCGGCCCTGGATCACGTTGATCCGGCGGTCCGCCGTCTGCCGGAATCCGAATTCGTTGAACAAGCGCGGGATCATTTCTTCTTCCCGCTGATTCATTTGATCGCTTGTGACGTAGGCCCCCGCTTCCAGTGCGAGCACTTCCACTCCGCGGTCGGCCAGCTCCGTCGCCGCGACGCCGCCACCCGCGCCAAACCCAATCACGACCGTGTGGGCGTCCATCTCAGCCGGCGTTTCCGGATCATCCGCCGAGGACACGCCCGATGTCACCTTCACGGGAACATGGGGCATGGGAATGCGGCCGACCCACGGCCCGTCGTATCCGATTTCCGGCCACACCTCCTCACGCCCGTAGTGGGCCATGGCGCAGAGGGTGCGCAAAAGAACCATGAGCATTCGCCGCGAATCGATCCGGCTGTCGAGCCACCCCTCAAGAACTTCTTCCTGTTCTTCCCGCGTAAGCCGTCCAAAGGTCTTGAAGCGAAGCCCAAAGACAGGCTGATAATGGATCACCCGCGCCAGAATACTCACGACCTTGACGAGATCGATCTCCGTGCTTGGAAATACTTTTCGAACCAATCGATCGACGCTCTCGGGATCGAAGGGCTTGTCCTGTGGACCGAGTCCCAGCAGCGCCGTTCCCACCACGGCCAGGACGCCATGGTGGCTGCCATCGCTCCCAGCCGCCTTTGGTCCATTCCCGCATGAGGCCGCCAGAAGCACTCCAAACGCGCTGTTGCTTCTTAGAAAGTCCCGACGCGTGAACCGTTCGACTTCAGCCAGCGAAAGCAGATCTCTACCGTTCGACACGACTCCGATTATAGGTGAATCCTGGCCGCCAAGTCAGCAAGATTATGAGACAGTCGACCTTCTGACTTCTTCCCACCCGCGCCCGCGTCACGCCAAAAGTGGTGGCCTGCGCACCGGGTGAGGAGCGACGTAAGGATCGCAGGGATAGATTGCGTAGGCAGGACTCTCCCTTGACCTTAGTCACGCGACGCGTTATTATTCACCGCATTGATCAAGTCGTTCAAATGCGCCGACACGGAAGCTCTTACGAAAGGCCGGCGGGTCAAACGGTTTGTGAACATCGAGACCGTTGCCCGGCGCAAGCTTCGTCAACTCGAAATCGCAGGCCGGCTCGAAGACCTCCGCGTCCCGCCTGGAAACCGTCTGGAACCGCTCAGGGGCCATCGCGCGGGCCAGCACAATATTCGCGTGAATGATCAGCACCGCGTGTGCTTTCGCTGGACGGACGCGGGCGTCGAGGATGTGGAGATTGTCGATTACCATTAGGGGAGGAATGGCATGCGTAGACTCAGGCCTGTGACGCCCGGCGAGCTTCTGCGGGAGGAGTTCCTGAGGCCCATGGGGCTCAGTCAATACCGCTTGGCCAAGGAGATTGGGGTACCTGCTCAGCGAGTCGGCGAGATCGTGGCCGGCAGGCGGGCCGTCACAGCGGACACCGATTTGCGTCTGTGCCGATTCTTCGGCCTGTCCAATGGCTACTGGTTGCGGGCGCAGGCGGCCTACGACACCGAGGTGGCGGAGAGAGTCCTCGGCCATGCTTTGGCCAGGATCAAACCATGGGCAAAATCGGTGAACCGTGGAGAGCCGCAGGGCTTCCGTTCAACCGGCCCGTAGTCCTGGGAGCTTGAAGCGCTCCCAATCAGTTTTCGGCGCAGTCAACTCAACTTCAAATCATCATCCTCTCGAACGGATTCAGGGCATTTCGACAGGCGCATCTCTCCGGTAGTGCCATCAGCGAATTTCATGGAGACTCGACCGCTCAAGAATGGAGGCCCGCCCTTGCCCATTCCACGACCGGGGTCATTGAGGCGCGGAGATCCACCGTGATACTGTACCCAGGAAACGGTCATGGCATTCCATCTGGTAACGCTGATTTTCGCGGGCGAAGTGCCGACGCTGAACGCCTATTCGCAGACGTGGGGCGATGAGTTCCGGATCTCGGCCCTGACCGACATCAGGCAATCGGAATCCAGGCGGGAGAAGGGGCTAGGCGGCTCCCCCCTGTTCCGGATCGTCATCAATCTGATCCCGCCATTCCGACCCGAGCTTCTGGGCTCGCTCGCGAGCAAGATCGAAGAATCGCTCGTTCTCCCCGGGTCCGGCCAGGGTGACGCCGTAGAAATTGAAATCATCCTCCCCGACCTCACGGAGAAGATTCTTGTCCGTCCCAACCGCTACGAAGACCTTGAATCGATCCGTGCCGTCTGCCTGAAACTGCGCGGGTTCGTCGAGCCGCGTTAGTCGCGCAACCGTCGGGGCCGGGCGACGTACCTTCCCGAGTCAGCGGAAGTCTCGGGTCACAAATCGAAGGAAATCTGGGGACACCATACCTCTTTCGGTGAAAGGGGCTTCGAGGGTCGGGCCGGGGCCTAGGGCTTCGAGGGTCAGACATGGGGGTTGACAATGCGAGGATGGAGGCGAGCGGGAGGATGAGCATCACCCTCGTTCCTTCTCTCGGCCCTTATGGCCTCGTGGAAGCTCGGGTACCGCATCCTGTCCAAGGGTCAGGTCTTGCGTTAGCAGATGGACTGTGAGTAATAGAAGGATCATTTCGTGGAATCACGCCCGCTCACATCGCCGCTCAGTAGTATCAAGTCAAGATTTGACCCCATAGCTTCCTGAATATTCTCGCCCTCTGACCCTCCAGTCCGGCTAGTTACTTTGGAAGTCATTGCCTTCGCCCACACAAACTTCGAGGTCCGTAATCTCGGAGTCGTGAACCGTGTCCAATAGGAACGATTCACCGGAATCCAGATTGCTCAGCCACACGGAACTCGAGTGGCGAATCTGGGAGCAATCAGCAGAGGCACAGACGGTCGAGTTCACATGAATCACCTGCCTTCGATCCACCCACTGGTATGTGTCAATATTAACCCACCTTCTCCTTTCCGTCTCGCCAAACGGAAATTGGTATTCGAGGTGGGTCGCTCGCGAATTTGGAGAAAGTATGTTCTTAATTACGTAGAAACTGGTGCCACGGCGATCATCCTTGAGAAATCCCAGTTGCATGCCTTCCGGCGCGAACTTTGGCTGCAATGATTTCTCCACTACTGATTCCGCGCGGCCGTTCGCCAGATTGACGAGAACCGTATTCCACCCCACGAACGAATCGTACTCATCGTCCGCCTCCGTCGGGTTATTGGCATTAAAGGCGACAAAATTGCCGGATGGACTCCAAGTGATGGGTCGGTACCCATCAAAAATGAGAGTCCAAGGGTCAAGATTGTCCAGCGCGGGCCGAAGTCGTCTCTCGTTGACATCATAGAGCAGAATCTGTTCGACCCCATCACAGTGAGGTGGTATTGGAAGGGACTTGATTCCAACGGTACTTCCGTCCGGGGACCAAGCAGGGCTTCCAATATGCCCATCACACGGTTCACCTGTCCTGTTACGCGGCTGGAATATCAAATCGATCTGCCCGGTAAGCGGATTCAGGAGGTAAACGCCAATTTGCCCGGGATTTGCGTGTCCCGCGAGTGCGACATGACCACCCCGCGGAGACCATCTCATACTTTGAGTATTGAATCCTCCCGGAACGGGCAAGACCGTTGAAGCATGATTTTCAGAAACGTCGCGTATCTCATCCATCCACCAAGAAGATTCGGTCGACAACGATTCGTCGACCCAGCTGGATGCCAGGACATCTCGGCAATCAGGGGAAACCGCAAACGCCGTCACTCTCTGGGAAAGCACTTGCCTCCGACCGGTGGATACGTCCAAGCGGACCAACTGCGCTTCCAATTGACTACGCAGAATATGAGGACCACCGTCATAGTACTGCACCCAATGTTTTTGGATATCGTATTGTGAAAGATAGAAAACTGACAAGGAGCGTCCTTCCGAATCTTTTACGCCAGGTCTCCAGAAGGTCGCCTCGGTGGAAGAATCTCCCTCGGACTTGGATTCACCATTGAAAGGCTTTTCCTCATCAGAGATACCCGCGTCCCGTCCGGAACTCTTGGAGCCTGCGTGGTCTCCCGGCAAGCCGCAGCCGATGTCCAAAAGAAGGGCAAATACATACAGGGGGCAGTTGAAAAAACCGCCGCTCAAGATCCTGACCGCTCGATCACGCATCCATGCGCTCCTCACTTGGTTCATCATAGCACGGTCGAAGTTACTTTATCAACTCACTCCTCTTGGCGCTGAAGCTCTTCACAACCAGGAAGTCCCGAGAACCGTTCTTGTTGCTGAAGGTGAACTCAAGTTTCGGGACAGTGAATAAATCATCGCCATCCCCGGCGACCCCGTTCCCGCCTGCGTCTAAAAAGTAAATCGGAATCACGAAGGACGGCGCGATTTGGACCCCTCCCCACGGGTAGAGACAGCGCGCCTGAGGAGCCTTGAATCTACGCGGTTGAGGCGACTGGGTGGGGATTTCCTCTACGCCCCGCCCCGCGGCATCCTGAAGCTTGCTACTGGGGTCCTCGCTCAAATCCACCGCGATCACAAAGGAGGACATGGAAACATCCGTTATGTGATGCCTGAAATTCAGAACAACGGAATCAAGGAAAGCATGTTTCAGGTTAGGAATTGCCCCCTCTGGACGAACGACAATCAGCCGATCCTTCGTGTTGGTCAAACCAAACATTATGGTTTCCATCTCATTCGGATTCCGGGCTTCACCGTAGATCGTGAAGAATCCGCTGGTCGGGTTAAAATCCGTGAATGCGCTTTTCCCGTCCGAATCCGCGTTCGCGTACTGCTGGGCCGTGGGATACTCATCCACCCCCGACCAAGCGGTATTCGGGTGTGGAGGATTGAAAACTGTGAAACTTGATGGGTCCACATGTTCGACCATCGACCCCGTCTTGTCCCTTCCCGAATACGCAACAACCCGTGCGCTAAACAGCACGAAATCACTTGGGCCAGATGCGGGATTGGGCGCCAGCGTTGATGCGGCGATCCGTACCAGACCGGTGGGAACGAGGGGCGGCGCACCTTGCGTCCACCAGTGAGTCGTAGTGGGGTTGTTCCCAACGAATACTTGAGGAGATGGGAATACAAGACTGTTGAGAACCTCCACAGACCCTACCGAATCAATCCCCCAGTTCATTTCTAACCCCGTTGGGAAGCCTGAAGTCAGATCTTTCTTCTGCAGGCCTCCCACCTCCGCGCACAGTTCACTTACCGGAATCCTGATTTCGCCGCCGTCAATAAACGTGCTGTTGGGTCGCGATGCTATGGAAAACGAGAGTATCGCAAGCGGGCAGGCGCAGTCCGCGGGGCAAATGTGGCATCTTTCCCCCGCTTCACAGACGCCGTTCCCGCAGACGGCCCCGGAGGGCGGGGGTGGCGGCGGTGGGCAACAGTCCTGCGCACAGGTCAAGCAACTCTCGCCCGTTTCGCAGATAATGTTTCCGCAGGCGGGGCAGCCCCGACACGAGTGGACAAGTCTGCCCGGGCGATCGAGCGCCACGGCATGGATCTTGCCTTTCCACACAACGCCCGAAGG